>NZ_KV805621.1:0-44874 GCF_001811625.1 Globicatella sp. HMSC072A10
TGATAGATACTCTGTTATAGGACGCTTACCATTTTTCTTGATAAAAGAGCACAAAAATCCCTAAGGATAAAGATTCTATGATATAATAAGCATTATGAAAACGACAAAGTAAAGGAGCAACAAATATGACTGAAAAGGTTATCGAAGTAAAAGATTTAACTTTTCGCTATTTTGAAAGTGAACAACTCGCTCTAAACAATGTTTCTTTATCTATCAATAAAAATGAATGGGTAGCTATCATAGGACCGAATGGTTCAGGGAAATCTACACTTGCGAAAGTAATTAATGGATTATTAGTTCCTGAAGCTGGAGAAGTATATATCAATTCGCTTTTATTAAACGAAGAATCGGTTTGGGATATTAGAAGATTAGTAGGAATGGTATTTCAAAATCCAGATAATCAATTTGTTGGGGCAACTGTTGAAGATGACGTTGCATTCGGGTTAGAAAATCATGGAGTCAAACGTGATGAAATGATTATGCGTATCGAAGAAGCTTTAGACCAAGTTCGAATGACAGAGTATAAAAAAAGCGAACCTGCTCGTCTCTCTGGAGGACAAAAACAAAGAGTTGCCATTGCAGGTGTATTAGCTTTAAGACCAGAGGTTATCATATTGGACGAAGCAACAGCAATGTTAGATCCTGTAGGTCGCAAAGAAGTCATTGAAGCAGTGAAAGCTATTAAAGAGAAATATAATTTAACGGTCATTTCGATAACGCACGATATTGATGAAGCAAGTAATGCCGATCGTATTATTGTTATGAACCAAGGAAAACTAGTTCGTCAAGATGACCCATATAATATTTTTATTTTAGGTGATGAGCTTATCAAAATGGGCTTAGATATTCCTTTTGCTCAAAAAATTCATATGGAATTAGAACGAAGAGGAATCGAAGTGCCAAAAGAGTATTTATCAGAAGAGGAGTTATTTGAATGGCTAACAACATCGTATTTGACCAAGTAAGTTATACCTATAATGCTAATACGCCATTTGAATACAAGGCATTACACAATATTAGTTTAGAAATACCAGCCAATAAAATTTCGGCTATTGTTGGACATACAGGTTCTGGGAAGTCTACCTTATTGCAACATTTGAATGTTCTAGTTAGACCAACAGAAGGGGCAGTGACAATTGCAGGTGAACGAGTAACAGCTGATTCGAAACATCAATCATTAAAGGCCTTACGCAAAAAAGTGGGGGTTGTTTTTCAATTTCCGGAAGCGCAACTTTTTGAGGAGACCGTTTTAAAGGACGTGATGTTCGGTCCCTTAAATTTTGGTGCTACAGAAGCAGAAGCTGAGTCGATTGCTCGTGAAAAATTGGCATTAGTCGGTTTAAATGAAAGTTTATATGAACGTTCACCTTTTGATTTGTCCGGAGGACAAATGCGTCGTGTTGCAATTGCGGGTGTGCTAGCATTAGAGCCGGAAATTCTGGTGTTAGATGAACCGACCGCAGGACTAGATCCTCAAGGACATTTCGATATGCTCGAGATGTTTGTTGGTTTGCAAAAAGAACAGTCTTTAACCATGGTGATGGTCACGCATCATATGGAAGATGTTGTAAAATATGCTGAGCATGTGATTGTTTTAAATAAGGGGCATGTCATTCGTCAAGGAACGCCAAGAGAAATATTTGAAGATGAAGCTTGGTTAGATGAATTTCAATTGGGGTTACCTCAAACCTTGTCCTTCATAAAAAAAATTGAGGAACATTTAGGGGTTGATTATGAGGTTCATCCTTTAAGTGTGGAGGAATTAGTAGATGTTTTAATTGAGATGAAGGAGGCGGAGAATAAAGATGCTTGATAAATTATTATTAGGAAGATATATTCAATCCGATTCCTGGATTCATCGTTTAGACCCTAGAACGAAACTTTTAGGAAGTTTTTATTTTATTGCCATTATTTTCCTGGCCAACAATATTTGGGGCTATTTATTGTTATTATTATTTACATTATTAACCATATCGTTAACTGGGATTAAATTATCCGTTTTTATTAATGGAGTAAAACCAATGTTGTGGATCATTGTATTTACAGTAGTGTTTCAAATGATTTTTACCACTGGTGGAGAAGTTTATTTCAAATGGGGACCTTTCACGGTCACCTCTTTGGGTTTATTAAATT
This sequence comes from Globicatella sp. HMSC072A10, assembly GCF_001811625.1. Taxonomy (NCBI): domain Bacteria; kingdom Bacillati; phylum Bacillota; class Bacilli; order Lactobacillales; family Aerococcaceae; genus Globicatella; species Globicatella sp. HMSC072A10. The sequence goes on from NZ_KV805621.1 coordinate 2,134, forward strand.
CGTTTTATATCTTTATGCGTCTAGTGCTCATTATTATGATGTCAACGATTTTAACTTTAACGACAGCACCGCTTGAATTGACCGACGGTATTGAGCATTTACTAAGACCTTTATCCCGCTTTGGTTTTCCATCACATGAGATTGCGCTTATGTTATCGATTGCTTTAAGATATGTGCCTACGTTAATTGATGAAGCTCAAAAAATTATGAATGCCCAACGATCAAGAGGGGTAGAATTTGATCAAGGCGGATTTGTCGATCGCATGAAGGCGATTATCCCTATTTTGGTTCCACTATTTGTTTCTGCATTCAATCGTGCAGAGGAAATGGCGATTGCGATGGAAGCGAGAGGGTATCGTGGTGGTGAAGGTCGAACGAAATTCCGTCACTTAGACTATACGCGTAATGATCTGATTGCGGTATTGGCATTTATCGTGGTTACTGCGCTATTATTCTTGATTAGAATTTATCTATAAGGGGACTAGCATGCCGAAATATATCATTAAAATTCAATATGATGGGACCGGTTATGCTGGTTATCAAATTCAACCGAATGGCAAGACGATTCAAGAGGAATTAGAAAAAGCGTTGAGATTGATGGCGAAATTGCCGAATGGGGAGCATATTCCTACATCTAGCGCTGGACGAACAGATGCTGGCGTACATGCACTTGGACAAGTCGTTTCTTTCGATTATCCAGCTAATATCGCACCCGATGCGCTCATCCGGGCGTTGAATAGTATTTTAGACGATTCTATTCGTGTGATTGATGCTAATCAGGTGGCAGATGATTTTCATGTTCGATATATGGCAACGGCGAAAGAATATTGTTATCGCGTAGATATTAATCGTTTCCCCGATCCATTTAAACGCCTGTACACTACTCACAATCCTTATCGATTTAATTTAGATGTGATGCAAGAAGCAATTCAAACAATTATCGGAAAACATGACTTTACGAGTTTTTGTTCAACTAAAACAGATAAAGAATATAAAGTTAGAACGATTTATGAAGCGGAAGTAAATTTAGATATAAAGCAAAATGAACTGGTTTTTCGCTTTTACGGAGATGGCTTCTTATATAATATGATTCGTATTTTAGTGGGCACCTTACTACAAATTGGTGATGGTTTGAAACCGGTAGACGAATTACAAAGATTACTTTCAGTTAAAGATCGAAATCAAGCAGGACCGACAGCTCCACCACAAGGACTCTATATGATGCGAGTAGAGTATCAAGAGGATCCATTTAAAAAGAAATGATAATCAGAGCATTGAATTTTAGAAGAGGACGAACGTTCCTCTTTTTTTATATTAAAAATTTTGAAAAATGATAGCATCTTTGATAAGGTTCGGTATAATAGATATGTTAAAAAATGGAGGGTTATTAATGAGTTATTTAAAAGAGCGCATCTTAAAAGATGGCATAATTTTACCAAATAATGTAATTAAAGTGGATTCGTTTATGAATCATCAAATCGATCCGGAAATCATGCAAGAAATTGCGATTGATTTCTATTATCATTTTCGTCAAGAAGGTATCACCAAAGTACTAACAATTGAAGCTTCTGGTATTGCACCGGCTATTATTACGGCTGCACACTTTAAAGTTCCAATGTTATTCGCAAAAAAAACACAGCCATCAACATTAGGAAATAAAGATTTTTATGAGACCAATGTTTATAGCTATACCAAAAATGTGACCAATCGTGTCATCATCTCAAAAAAATATATTAACGAAAATGATCGCGTATTGATTATTGATGATTTCCTTGCGAATGGCGAAGCAGCGCTTGGTTTAGTTGATTTAGTAGAGCAAGCGGGGGCCCAAGTAGCTGGCGTTGGTATTTGTATCGAAAAATCATTCCAAAATGGACGTCAAAAATTAATGGATAAAGGCTTAGAGGTCTTTTCAGTTTGTCGTATCGGCTCTTTAGAAGATCAACAAATTGAATTTTTGGAAGGAAATTAATCGCGATGAATATTACAGTGTACTGTGGATCTAATTTTGGTAATCAGTCAATTTATGAAGAGTTTGCTCGTGACTTAGGTCGTTTTATTGCCATGCATCAACATCAATTAATTTACGGCGGTGGCAATAAAGGGCTGATGGGGGTGCAAGCGAATAGTGTTATCAACACCGGTGGTCGAGTAATTGGGATTATGCCCAGTTTTCTAATCAATAAAGAAGTAGCTAATATACATTTGACTGAATTTATTGAAGTAGACACCATGTCTGAAAGAAAAATAAAGATGATTGAATTAGGAGAAGCTTTTGTCGCTTTACCAGGAGGACCTGGCACACTTGAAGAAATTACTGAGGTCATCAGTTTGATTCGTCTAAATCTTATTAATAAAGAATGCTATTTAATGAAGATTCATGGTTACTACAATCATTTAGAAATATTTTTTGATACGATGGTTAAGGAAGGATTCATGACCGTTGAAGAACGTCAAAAAATTCATTTTGTTGAAAGTATTGGTGAATTAGAACTGTTAATTGAACAACATTAATAAAGACGGATTTAATCATGAGTCGAAGTAACAAACGAGCACAAGTTAAATACTTTTGCGAGGGTTACTAAGACTGTTGGTTAAGTCCATTTTTGATTTTAGCGATTATAATGATTGTATTTATGAATGATAGGCTAAATTTTCTAAATAGGTCATGCCCGTGATAATATCGTCTGCTGTTAGGTCTTGTTTAGCTAAAATAAAACTCTCATTATTTGAAGCAGCATATGTAGCGACTTGATGTATTTTGTTAGGTAAATCTTCCCTCACACCAAGTTGTTTTAAGGTAGTTGGAAAGTGATTAGTTTGGTAAAAAGGTAAGAGGGTATTAAGTTCATCGCGATTACCTAATGTAGCAATTTGTACCAAAATACCATAAGCTACTTTGACTCCGTGTTCAACAGACGCTGTTTCAGGTAGGAGTGTGAGACCGTTATGCACAGCATGAGCCCCCGCGATTCGTCCATATGATCCAGCAAAGCCACCTACACTGGCAGCGATTAGAAAGATGGTATCCGCAATTCGTTGAAACGCATCTGATAATTGCTTCGATTGTATACTTTCAATCGCTTTGGCCCCCTCATTTAACAAAGTTTCCCTACACAATTGAGCGCTATTGAGACCAAGGGCAATGGTAGCGGGCCAAGGTAACGGTAAATTTTCTGCTAAGGCAATGGCTTCATACCATTTTGCGAGGGTATCACCGATGCCACTTTGTAAATATTTTAGTGGTGATTCTACTAATAAATTGGTATCGACAATGGTTAAGAAAGCAGCTTTGGGATAATAGTCAACGGTTTTAAAGGTATGATCGGGATGATAAATGACACTTAATGGTGTACAGGCTGCACAGGTTCCAAGAACAGTTGGAATCATCACATACTCCACTTGAAGTTTGTTAGCGACTCCTTTTGCCGTATCAAGTGCTTTACCACCGCCGATGCCAATAATTAAATCGGTGCCTGGAGGAGCACTATTTACTAAACTCTCGATGTTTTCATGAGAAGCACTTTGATTGTAGAATAACACAGGGAAGCGACGACCTTGAGGATAAAATTGATTAAAAGCATGGTGAGCTTTCGCACCAGTAATAATTAAAGGGTGTTTAAATAATTGAATAGAGCTGTCTAAAAAAGTTAAAGCTCCCGGTTGACTGATATATTGTCCAACACCTGGACGGGTTACTTCAGATAATTCCACACACATCCTTCTTTCTATAGGAGCAAAATAAAAATACTCTCATATTTTTTTAATTCACATCTAATTTATCATAATGAGTATAAGATTTCAAATGAATAAAAGAAGCTAAAATATTGTCATTTAGAGAATATCTATTGTATGATATGGTTAACAACGTTAATTTTTAGGAGGGTTCAGATGAGAAATGCAATATCTTTAAACAATGGGACAAAGATTCCGATGATTGGCTTTGGTACTTGGCGCTTAGAAGAAGGCGAACAAGCGTATAATGCGGTTAAATATGCTTTAGAAGTAGGTTATCGTCATATTGATACAGCACAAGGTTATCAAAATGAAGCAAGTGTTGGGCAAGCTATTTTAGATAGTGGCATTGATCGTCAGCAATTATATGTAACCACAAAAGTAGCAAATACTGTAAGAGGGTACGATAATACTATTCATTCCATTGACGACTCTTTGGCAAAGTTGAAAATGGATTATCTAGATTTAGTTTTAATTCATTGGCCAAATCCACAATCTGTTCGTGATAAAGGTGAGAATGCATGGAAAGAAGCAAACGCTGAAACTTGGCGTGCTTTAGAAGATTTAGTAGAGGCAGGTAAAATTCGTTCAATTGGCATCTCTAACTTCTTAGAGCACCATATTGAAGAATTATTGAAAACAGCTCGTATTAAGCCGGTATTAAATCAAATTAAAATTGCACCCGGTTGTTATCCTGAGGCATTAATTAACTATTGTCGTCAACATGAGATTGAATTAGAAGCTTATAGTCCATTAGGTGCGGGCGAACTATTTAGCAATGAAACAGTGCTCGAAATGGCTAAAAAATATGATTGTACGGCAGCGCAATTAGATTTACGTTGGGTTATTGACCGCGATTGTATACCTTTACCACGATCGACTAATCCTAAAAATATTCAATCAAATCTTGAATTAGAAGGCATTGAGATTTCTGAAGAAGATGCCTTAGTATTACAAAATCTTGCTGGAATGAGTGGTGCGACTCATCCAGATAGCGCGACGTTCTAATATAATTTAAAAGCGAAAGACGCATGCTATTTTGAATTCATAAGCTAGATAAAAAGATACTGGCTTAAAGCATTCATAATAGTATGCGTCTTATTTAAGTGGTAATTATTGTTGATTAAAGGCATCGATAAAACGTAGCATAGCTTGTCGACCAGATTCATCTTGTTTAAAGACACCTGCATCTTCAAGCACACGTCCAAATTTGTTGGTGATTGCTTGTTCGATAAAGCGATCAATTGTTGTTTCGTCATATTCTTTGTTTTTTAATTCTTTTGCCCATGTTTGGTGATATTCTGCCACTTGATTTAAGTCTGCTTGGTTTAACAAATAGGCTTTAATGCTATCGATTTCATTGACTAAACGAGGTGGTAATATCGCTAAGCCCATTACTTCTATTAGTCCGATGTTTTCTTTCTTGATATGTTGAACGTCTTGATGCGGGTGGAAAATTCCATCCGGATGTGCTTCGTTAGTTCGATTATTACGTAAGACAATATCCAATTCAAAATGATTATTACGACGACGAGCAACAGGTGTTACAGTGTTATGAGGTGTATCGTTTGTATAAGCCAGAACATCTACTGATTCATCAGAATAATTTCGCCAAAAGTTAAGTAAGGCTTCCCCAGCAGTTGCGACTTCATCTCGATTAGCACCATTTAAACGAATAACTGACATAGGCCATTCAACTAATTCCACCTTTAAGGAAGGAAAAGCGTTTAATTTAATTGTTTGATAGGCTTTTGCTTTTTCCATAGGGAAGGTATAACGTCCACCTTGGTAATGGTCATGGGCTAAAATTGAACCCCCTACAATTGGTAAATCAGCATTTGAACCAGCAAAATAGTGTGGTAACTGTTCAACAATCGCTAATAAATTGTCCATCGCTTTACGATCGATTTGCATAGGAGTATGTTCTTCACTTAAAAAAATACTATGCTCATTATAATAGACATAAGGTGAATATTGCATCCCGTAGTGACGATGATTCAAATTTAATCGAACAAGACGATGTTGCTGTCTGGCTGGGTGATTATTTCGTCCTTGATACCCTTCGTTTTCCATACAAAGCAAACATAGAGGATAATTAGATTGTTTAGCATTTTTTGCTAAAGCAATTTCTTTTGGATCCTTCTCAGGTTTCGAAAGATTAATGGTAATATCTAAATTGCCATAATTTTTGTATGGTGCGTTAAATTGAATATTTTTGGCAATATTTCTAGTTTTAATATAGTCATTACTTTTAGAGAGTTCGTAAAAATAATCCGTTGCATCGGCAGGGTTATTTCGATATAAAACCCAAAACTTATTATTTAGTTGTGAAGGAGAGGGGGTTAATAAATCCATTACAGCTGCCTCAAATTGTTCTCGTTGATAGCCGATATTTTCGATGATTCCCTTCTCAATGGCATACTGAGTTAATTGATCCATTAAGGAAAGTAAATCATTTGAGTCACTCACACCTTCTTCTAATTCATTGATTTGAATGAGAGACATAAGACGATTAGTGGTGTATATCCGGTCTAAAGAATCAATCCAACCTTGTTCAATTGCGTTATTGACAAAAGAGCGGATGACGGATGAAATGTTAAATTGCATATGCAGCCTCCTAAAATTTTTTACCTACAATGTTATTATACCGTTTACCTAATATTGATTCAATATTGTAAGAATCGAATTGTGAGCGTTAGTAAATTTCGAAAATGTCTCTGTTGATTACCAATGCATATTACGAATTGCGGTGTAGTCTGTTTGATTATTGAGGATCATTTTAAGATCGTCTTTGAAAAAACTTGCTGCATTCTCATCGATAAGCTGTTGAGTTTTTTCACTGTTTGGAATGTCTATTAAATCCAAAGCATCGAGTGGTTTTCCTGCAAAAAAAGCTAAATTAAGTGCTGCGACATATTGTGTTACTTCTTCTAATAGAGGATCATTTTCTTGATACCAACCGCCTTCAATCATTTCGCCATAAGCCATTTTGTGACTGCTATCGTCGAATGGATGTTTCATGTAGTTTGAATAATCGCGTCATTGTGGGTTGATAATGGAGTTGGTAATAGCATTATCAGTCATCGCTAATGGTTCTGCTTGGTAAGCAATCGCATTATCAGTAAAGGATATTTTCCCGATGTAAGATGGATATGAAGCAAAAGATCCCGTTACAATATCGGTAAGTAGTTGCTGATTAGTGGACGCTATCGTCGCATAGTGTTGAGTATGAATATGGCCACTTAATGTAAAGGGTGTATTGTATTTAAATAAAATGTCACGTAATTCATTGGCATTGTCTAAAGTATAGTTAGCGTCTAAAACTTGATGATGTGTAATGGTATTATGATGAATCACCGGAATGATGCGCTTGTTTTTCTTTTGTGCTAGCTGAAAAATATGGTCAATCCATTGAGCGTCGTTTTGTTAAGTAAGCCGTTAACTTTAGGTGCGCCAACCCCTTCAACATCACTATATAGATTACTATCAATCATCAATAACCAGTAGTTATGGTTGATAGTAGCTACATAGCTTAGGCTATCTGAATCTCGGCTAATCGCTTCTCGATAGCCAAACTCATTGAAAATCGTCGCAAAATCGTGAGCCAAAACTTGCTGCGTTTTAATAAAGGCTTCACCTTTAAATTCCCGGGCCCAACCACTTGCGATATCATGATTACCAGGAATGACAAATACATCGGTACCTAAGACTTCTATATTTTTAAAGTATTCGGCTAGGTCTAGCATACTTTGGTACTCCCCATTTAAGGTGAGGTCCCCTGAAATGATTAAAACATCCGGTTTATCTTGATCAATTTGTTGGGTTAGTGCTTGCATACGTTCCGCACCATAATCAAAGTCTTTTCCGGCACCAGTATTTTTTATATGTTGATAAGCGTCACCGTCCTTATCATGCAGGCTAGGAGATAAATAGTGTAAGTCCGTAATAACCCAAGCAACTAAATCGTCGTTTATTGCCTCAATAGTGACTGGTATGAATATTAGTAAGGAACAGGCCCAACAAAAGCAGAACATAATTTTTTCATACAACTCTCCTCATAGTGAATGATTTTCAATTATTGTATCATAAAAAAACCTTCGCCATCGTATGATGAAGAAGGTTCGATTTGAATGCAAAAAATGCCTGCTTATAGTGGTTTATAATTTAATCTGACGATTTTAGTTAATCTTACAGCGACTAAACTAGCGAAAACCAATTTAATTGAATCCCCGATTAAAAATGGCGTCATACCAATTTGCATAATTTGAGCAACCGATTTAGATAAATTAAGAACGTGATTGAGAATAAAACCTAAGTATGGGACCCCAATCGCATAAATCACAATCGTCGCCACAATACCTGCTATGATGAATTGTTTTAATGAACTGTTTGCTTTACGTGATAACAAAGAAGTAACATATGAAGCTGGGATAAAACTGATAATAAAGCCAAATGATGGTGATAAAAAGCTATTAAAACCACCCGAAAAACCACTAAAAACTGGTAACCCAACTAATCCTAGAATCATATAAAATGTCGTTACAATTAAAGCTTGTTTAGGATTTAAAAGCATGCCGATTAATAATACGGCGAATGTTTGTAAAGTGATGGCTACTGGCCACATTGGAACCGCGATTTGGGAACAAATAATTAATAGTGCCAACATAACTGCCATTAAAGTAATATCTCTTGTTTTCATAAAATAACTCCTTTTTACTTACTAAATTGTGTACTTGAAAAATGAATTTCAGAACCGACTAATGCTTCTATGTTGTGATTAGCATGTTCGACTAATAGATGCCCATCTTTATCGATTCCACGAATAATCGCGCTTTGTGTTTGACCATTTTGAAGGTAGGATACTTTTTGATTCAAACCCAGTAAACGTTCTTGATAATAGTCAAGATGTTTCCGTTTATCAATGTTTTGTTCATATTCACAAAAATACTCAATAAACAGAGCTAACATCTGATTATAATTAAAATTTGGTGGAATAGTCTCACCGAAAATTGTTCCGGCAACTTGTTTGATTTCTTCAGATTCCTGTTCGAAATTACCGGCTAAATTCAATCCAATACCTATAATAATAGAACTTACTTGGTGTGACTCTATATCAATCATCGACTCACATAGAATCCCTGCTACTTTTTTATTTTGATAAAATAAGTCATTGACCCATTTGATTTCAAGTGGACGAGTTGTATAATGACTGATAGCTTTAGTCATAGCAGCTGCCGCTAGCGTAGTATATAAAGTAATATCATTTAAAGAATCTACTTTGGGGTTAAAAACTAAGGATAAATAGAGACCATGATCTAAAGATGAAACAAAACTACGCCCATGTCGCCCGCGCCCTTTTGTCTGTTCTGTGGAAATAAATAATCCAGGTATAGTGGGAGAGTGAGTGGCATGAATTTTAGCTAAGTCATTAGTTGAACTCACTTTTTCTTCGATGGTAATGTCTAACTCTGGCCAAATTGTTGCCAATCGTTGCTTTAGCTGAGTTAATTCTAGGTGATTGACACTATCAACGAGAACGTATCCTTTGCGGCCTTGCTGATTAATTTGATAGCCTTCAGAGCGTAATTGTTCAATGGCTTTCCATATTGCATTTCGCGAACAGGCTAAATGATCAGCCATAAACTGCCCAGAGATAGGTTTTGGTGCGGCCTCTATTAGAAAATCTAACACTTTTTGTCGTGTTGACACTGAGGTTCACTCCTTTTTTGTCTTAATAACGATAGAATAATCGAAAACATCCGTTGTGTCAACCTGAAAATCATACAAGGTGACATAAAAACAATAAAAGAACACGCTTGGGTAAGCGGAATTTAATCGATAGACAATAAAGCTTATCATTGTTTAAATAGAGGTATCCATTAAATCATCCGTTATCAAGCGCATAAGTTCTAAGTTTTTTAAGTATTGAAGCATTACTTATTTATAAGAGATTAAGAAAGTGAAGGTTGACAGCTGATTAGGTCTTTAGAGACATTGTTTATTACACGGCAACCATCTTCAGTGACAATGACCAAGTCTTCTATCCTAACACCTAATTCGCCGGGAAGGTAAATACCAGGCTCGATTGAGAAAACATTGCCTACTTCAACGATATCTTGATTAAAAGCACCTACATCACCTGGTTCATGGACTTCGATGCCAATACTATGGCCAGTTCGATGGGTAAAATATTGACCATAACCTGCCTCTTCAATGACTTTACGGGCCGCCTGATCAATAGAGGCGAAAGTGACTCCGGGTTTCACCTGGTTGATTGCCGCTAGGTTGGCTTTTTTAACCAGTTCATAAATTTCACGAGCCTTTTTGCTTGGCTCACCATAAAAAACCGTACGAGTCATATCACTAGCATAGCCTTGATAAAAGCTTCCAATATCAATAACAACACTATCGCCGACTTTAGGTTGGTCATTATTTGTAGTGTGGTGAGGATCAGCGCCATTAGGACCATAGGCAATAATTGGTTCAAATGAAAAACCATCACAATTAAGCTCCTGGTATTTTTGTTTTAATAAAGTAACCATTTCAGTCTCGGGTAATCCTTTTGCCACCAATTGAATGAGATATTCCATTGCTTGGTCGTTCAAATGAGAAGCTTCAGCCATAATTTCTTGTTCCTCCTCAGATTTAAGAGAACGTAGCTGATCACTTAATGGACTCCCATTTTTAAATTGAGCGTGAGGCATCTCTTCAATTAAGCTTAATAAGAAATGACTCGGCCAATCTTTATCGATACCAATTTTACCATTGTAATCTAGATGTTTGACTAATTCTTTAATAATGTTTTCGCCATCACGGTACCAAATGATATCACAATCGATAGCAAGAGATTGTGGCTCTAGAAATAGTCGATTGAGATAAAGAGTGATAGAGCCTTTTTCATTGAGGTGTAAAATAAATAAACGCTCACCGGGCTCAAAATTTTGATAGCTCGTTAAGTAGGCAATCGTAGTAGGATTACTAATTATTAAGTCAGTGTAATGATTTTCTTTTATTGCTTTCATCAGTCTTTGAATGCGTGTATAATGAATCATAGAGAATCCTCCTTTTTTATTATAGAGATTATTATAATACAAAAAATGGTAACATTCATTGATTTAAAAGTCGAAGGGTCTTAAAGATAAAAGATCTGAGACTAGAGACGGATAACATTATCACGTTTTTATTGATATACTTACGTTAACACTGAATATAAGGAGTACAGCATGTCATTAATTTCACTTAAAAAAAAGCGCTCATTAATTCGATATACGACTATTGTGGGCATTATTTTTACCGTTATCGCCTCCTTTTTTATTGCACAGTCTTCTTTTTTTAAGCCAGGTGGCGGATTTAATGAGTTATTAGAAAAGTTAGGGATTGTTGGACCAATCGTGTTTATTTTCTTACAAATTACGCAAACTATATATCCAATCATTCCAATGGGTTTAACGAATGTCATCGGGAACTTAGTTTTCGGAACCTGGTTAGGATTTTTATGTAATGTTACTGGAATGTTAATAGGTTCCAGCATCAATTTTTATTTAGGGAGACGTTTTGGTGAATCGGTAGTTAAAGCCTTTATTTCTGATGAACAATATGATAAATATATCAGCAAAATAGGTGATAGCAAAGCTTTCGAGCGGTTGATAATTATTGGGTTTATTTTACCAGTTTTTCCTGATGATATATTCTGTATGATTTCAGGAATGTCGAAATTAACTTTTAAACGATTTTTTATGCTAGTCGTGTTGTATCGACCGATTTCATTATTTGTCTTTACTTATGCATGGGCCGAGATTATTCGCTTTGCAAGCACCTTATGGAGTTAAGTTAGGAGACGATTATTGTTGAAACGAATTATTATTAAATTAGTACAATTTTATCAAACTTACCTTTCACCTATGAAGCCACCGTCTTGTCGTTATTATCCCACTTGTTCTAGTTATATGTTACAAGCGGTAGAAAAACATGGTGCTTTTAAAGGGTTTATGATGGGGATTGCTAGAATTTTAAGGTGTCATCCTTTTGTTAAAGGTGGTAGGGATGAAGTACCAGAACATTTTTCTTTATGTCGCAATCCTTCACATTATCATCATGAACCTGAGGGATTAAGTAAGAAATAGGCTAGAGATAGATCGTCTCTGCGGCTGAAAATGGCAGGATAGTTGGCATATCAACTAGTTTAAGAAAATGTCATTTATTTATGTATCATATGCTAATAATATAAGACGGGACAGAATTGAAGAGATTCTCTCAAAAATGTTAGATGTTGGTTTAGCTTTGGGAGTCTGCTCAAAATGATACTGATCGGTCTTTTTTTTTACACAAATTTTCACACAAAGAAATGATTTGTGATATAATTAAACGAGAATTAAGGGGGCGGTGACGCGATTGATAGATTGGATAGTACGTTATATGGGAAATCAAACATTGGCAAAGATTTTAGATATTGTCATTGTCTGGTTTCTAATATACCAAGTTCTCTTATGGGCGCGAGGAACTCGTATGATGAATTTATTAAAAGGGATAGCCATCGTTTTTATTGCGAAGGCATTCAGTTCATTGATGGGGTTGCAGACCATAGACTGGTTATTAAATCAAGTAATTTCATGGGGAGTAGTAGCCCTTATTATTTTATTCCAACCTGAAATTAGAAAAGCGTTGGAAAGCTTAGGGAAAAACCTATTCCGTAATCGCAAAAGTATGCAAAATCCAAGTGATAAATTAATCACAGATTTGGAAAAATCAGTACAATATATGTCAAGGCGTAAAATTGGGGCATTAATATCGATTGAAGCAGAAGATAGTTTGGAAGAGTATATTAATACCGGAATTGAAATGGATTCCTATGTAAGTAATCAATTATTGATTAATATTTTCATTCCGAATACCCCTTTACATGATGGGGCGGTAATCATTTCTGATTATCGAGTGGCATCAGCTTCAAGTTATTTACCTCTCTCAGAGAGTACATTAATACCGAAAGAGTTAGGGACGCGGCATCGTGCAGCGATAGGATTAGGGGAAGTGACCGATGCGTTGACTTTAATTGTGTCAGAAGAAACAGGGTCTATTTCTTTGGTCAAACGAGACCATCTCCATCGAGATGTGTCGAATGAGGAACTGCATCAATTATTAACCCAATATTTAACAGCTGATGACGAAGATGACGAAGAAAAATCTCTACCTATGCTAATCAAAGAGTTCTTTCTGAATGGTTTTTCTCAAAGAGGTGATCAATAATGAAAAATAGTTTATTTGATAATAATTGGGTAGTAGGCTTCATTTCATTATTCTTTGCCTTAGTATTATTTGTATCGGTAGCGAACGAAAATAATTCTTTAGCCTCTCTGGCATTGAATAATAATTCAGCGAGTATCGATTCAACGGTAACCATTTCAAACGTACCGGTGCATTTGGGTGAACATGATGATGGGACTTTTGTTAGCGGGATGCCCGAAACAGTCTCTGTGCGATTAAGTGGTCCTAAAAATATCATTAATCAAATTTCTGAAGAAGACATTACCGTTCAAACAGAGTCTTTAGTAGGCAAAAAAGAGGGAGTCTCATCAATTCGTTTTGAAGTAATTGGTTTACCCGATTCAATCGTCTATAAAGTGACACCCGATTTATTTTATGGAACGATTTCTACGAAAGAGACTTTAACACAACCCGTTGAGTATGAAATTGCTGATGGGACTGTAGCAGCAGGTTTTGAAATAGACAGCGTTGAATTAAATATAAATGAAGTCACCTTGTCGGGTTCAGCCGATGAAATCAATAAGGTAGCACGCGTTTTAATTCAAATTTTTGCGGATAAACCACAAAGTACCTCCTTCACCAAAACTTATCGGGTTCAAATTTTAGATAAGGATGGTAATCCACTGGATATTAATCCGTCAGAAACGGAAATAACAGCAACGGTTAATTTAAAAGAAAAATCAAAAGTGGTAGGTTTAAACATTGTACCGGTTGGTGAAAATGAAAATTTTCAATATCGCTATACACTATCGAATACTCAGACAGTATCGATTAGTGGGGATAATATAGCGACTATTGACAGCCTAAATGTGATAGTAGATGTTTCAGACCTAGTAACGAGTGGTAATGTATTAGGCACCATTGAGCTAATAGATGGTATTAGTGTCTCCCCCGAGACGGTCGATGTTACCGTCACAGTCAATAATCTGCAGACGGAGACAGATGTGGAGTCTAATGAAACAACTATTTCACAACCATCTTCAGTGGGGGAAACAACAACGGCACCCGTTGAAACATCATCAATGAATGAACAAACGACAGTAACAGAAGAAGAAACAACACAAAGTAATAATGAATAAAATAGAATAATAGCGATAAAAGGAGCAATATAATGGGGAAATATTTTGGAACTGATGGGGTACGCGGTGTCGCAAATGAAGAATTAACACCGGAATTAGCATTTAAATTAGGACGTTTTGGCGGATATGTATTACGTCAACACGCAGAAAATATCGAGCATCCACGTGTATTAGTAGCGCGTGATACAAGAATTTCAGGACAGCTATTAGAAAATGCTTTAATTGCAGGATTACTATCAATTGGAATCGAAGTAATGCAATTAGGGGTCGTCCCAACACCAGCAGTTGCATACTTAACGCGAACACAAGGTGCGGTGGCAGGTGTTATGATTAGTGCTTCTCACAACCCCGCACAAGATAATGGAATTAAATTCTTTGGTGCGGATGGATTTAAATTATCAGATGATCAAGAATTAGAAATTGAAGCTTTATTAGATGCAGATGAAGATACATTGCCACGTCCAAGTCGTGACGGTTTAGGAACACTAGAAGAATTTAACGAAGCATCAAGTAAATATATTCAATTTTTACAAACGACGATTCCAAATGACTTATCAGGCATTACGGTATGTATTGATGCTGCTCATGGTGCGACTTCACCATTAATTAGTCAATTATTTGCTGATTTAGAGACAGAATTTTATACAATGGGTGATCGTCCAAATGGTCTTAATATTAACGATGGTGTGGGATCTACTCATCCAGAAGCTTTACAAAACTTTGTTAAAGAGAAAAAAGCGATGGTTGGTTTAGCTTTTGATGGTGACGGTGACCGTTTAATTGCTGTTGATGAAAATGGAGAAATTGTTGATGGCGATAAAATTATGTATATTTGTGGTAAACACTTAAAAGCTAAAGGTCGTTTAGCTCAAGATACTATTGTTTCAACCGTCATGAGTAATATAGGATTCCATAAAGCAGTTGAAGACGCCGGCATGGTTGCTTTAAAAACAGCCGTGGGTGACCGTTATGTAGTGGAAGAAATGCGTAATGGTGGCTATACATTAGGCGGAGAACAATCTGGCCATATTGTCTTTTTAGATTTAAATACTACCGGTGACGGTTTACTTTCTGCCATTCAATTACTATATGTAATGAAAGAAACAGGTAAATCATTATCTGAATTGGCTGCTGAAGTCACGATTTTCCCACAATTATTAGTGAATGTTCGTGTGCGCGATAAGCATACCGTAATGGATGAACCAGCTGTTAAAGCGGTGATTGAAGAAGTGGAAGCAGAAATGAACGGTGATGGACGTATTTTAGTTCGTCCAAGTGGAACAGAACCATTGTTACGTGTAATGGCGGAAGCTTCTACCGATGAAAAATGTGATAATTTTGTTCATCGTATTGCGGATGTTATTCGTGAAGTTCGTGGTTTAGACGACTAAATGAGAAAGAATAAATGGCTAGGACTTAGGGTCCCGGCCCTTTTTCATACATACAGATAGGAATAATAAATGAAATTTTCAAAAAAACAATTAACAGCACAATGGTTACAAAATTGGCCGATTGAAGATTGGGGTGCCTGTATTCACTGTGGTTTACCTCTCTTTCAAGAGGACAGTAGTTTTGTTTGCCCCCATAACCATCGCTTTGACGGCGCTAAGCAAGGTTATTATTACTTATCCAAAACGAAATTATCGCCAACAAAGTATGATAAGGAATTATTTAACGCTAGAAGACACGTCATTCAAGACACTGCCTTATATGGAGCGTTGCATCGTCAATTTGATGTTATCATTTCCACTCATTTGACTAAAGTGCCAAAATTGGCAATAGACGCGGGAAGTGGTGAAGGGAGTCATTTGATGCGTATGCGGCAATATCTGCCTGATGGTACCGCACTCATCGGAGCTGATTTAGCAAAAGATGGGATTCAACTGGCAACAGAGTATAATGGAGCGATTTTTTCAATGATCGCTGATTTGGCTAATTTACCCATTCAAGAGGAAAAAGCAGAGATTGTTTTTTCAATACTTTCACCAGCTAATTATCAAGAATTCAAACGAATACTTAAACCACAAGGCCTGATTATTAAAGTAATCCCCAATGCGGATTATTTAGTGGAGGTGCGCGAAGCACTCGCACAATATCACTTAACAGAACAAACGGTATATGATAATTCCAAGGTCTTGGAAGTCTTCACACACCATTTTCCGTATCATCACCGCTATTTAGTTCAGGACAAAGTTGATTTTTCTTATCAAGATAAGCAGGCTTTATTAAAGATGACTCCATTAGCGTGGCAACTGAGTGAAGCGCAGAAGGAACAGCTTGTCCAATCGTTGTCTAATCAAATAACGCTTGATTGTACAGTATTAGTCGGTCATAAGTTGGATTGATTTTAATTAATAATCAAGTTAAAATAAGATAGAAACTAATTTAGATTTGAGGAATTAAGATGGATATAAAAGTAATCTTACGTGAAATTGTGAGTACCTTATTTACCTTTGCCATTGTTTTTGCTATTGTGTGGGGAGTTCAACAAGTAGCCCTACAGCCGTTCATGGTCGATGGTCATTCGATGGATTATACTTTAGCTGATAGAGAACGATTATTTATGTGGAAGTTGGGAGAAGTTGATCGTTTTGACGTAGTCATTATCAACGCGCCAAACAATCCAGAAAAAATGTATGTAAAACGTGTTATCGGCTTGTCAGGTGATACGATTGAAGTGAATAATGATCAATTGATTCTTAATGGACAATCTTTAGATGAACCTTATTTAAAGGCCAAACAAGATGAATTTAATGGCAACTTTACTAAGGACTTTACTTTGGAACAAATCACCGGTTCCACAACAGTACCAGAAGGGAAAATATTTGTAATGGGAGATAATCGTCAAAATTCACTAGATGGACGTGATTTTGGTTTTGTCGACATAGAGAGTGTTGTTGGGGAAGCTAATATTATTTATTGGCCACTAAATAAATTGGGGTTATTAGATACTTATAAACTTAATGATAGTGGAGATGCGATTATCGATCGTTAATGAAAGAAATGAGTTCGAAAGATTAAAATAGTAAGCAATAATAGTCGGTTTTAAAAGCGACATTAACCGCATTGCGTGAATGGTTCAGGCTTTAGTCATGCTTCCTATCGAAGTAATATTATGTTCTTGTTTTTTAGTAAGTTTGTCGCTATAATAAGGGTGATATAGACTAGTATTTTAGTTTCGGCATTTTAAGAGAGGTTGTCCCGGCTGTAAGCAACTAATGTCCCCTAAAAGAACCTACTATAATGTGTATTTGGGTTGCCCCCTTATCGGCAAAGAGTTGGCTTTATAGCAAATAAGGTGGTACCGCGGAGTAGCTGTTCTTCGTCCTTAATACAGGATGAAACAGCTATTTTTATATTTTAAAAAGGAGCAAAAAAATGGTAACGCGTAAAGAAGATTTTTCAAAATGGTATTTACAAACAATTCAACAAGCAGATTTAATGGATTATTCACCAGTTAGAGGATGTATGATTTTTAAACCGGATGGTTTTGAAATTTGGGAACACATTCAAGCCACTTTTAATGCCCGCTTTAAAGAAGAGGGAGTTCGCAATGCTTATTTCCCGATGCTAATTCCTGAAACTTTCTTTAGCAAAGAAAAGGATCATATTGAAGGATTTAGTCCAGAATTACCTTGGGTAACGGAAGCTGCAGGAGAACCGTTAGAAGAACGTTTAGCTTTAAGACCAACATCAGAAACGATTATTGGCGATGCTTATAGTAATTGGATTCAATCTTATCGTGATTTACCAATGCAAATTAATCAATGGGCCAATGTGTTTCGTTGGGAAAAGAAAACTTTACCGTTTTTACGTACGTCCGAGTTTTTATGGCAAGAAGGACATACCGCACATGCGACAGCTGAAGAAGCACAAGAACGTACGATGAGAATGTTAAATATTTATCGTGAAGTTGTCGAAGAGCTATTAGCCGTTCCTGTAGTGGCAGGTGAAAAGACACCTTCAGAACGTTTTGCGGGTGCTGAAAATACCTATTCAATCGAAGCAATGATGCAAGATGGAAAAGCGGTTCAAGCTGGCACTTCTCATTATATGGGAACAAAATTCGCAGAAGCATTTGATATTCGTTATTTAAATACGGATAATGAACACGTTTATGCTTATACTACTTCTTGGGGAGTTTCAACTCGTTTAATTGGGGCGATGATTATGACGCATAGTGATGATCAAGGATTAGTGTTACCTCCAAAAGTGGCACCAATCCAAGTAGTATTAGTACCAGTTGGACCATGGCAAAAAAATCCTGCAATTTTAGAAAAAATTGAGGAATTGAATACGCAGTTAAAAGCTAAAGGGATTCGTACTAAAATAGACGATACTGATAATTCACCTGGCTATAAATTTAATGAATGGGAATTAAGAGGAGTGCCTTTACGTATTGAGTGTGGGCCAAGAGACCTACAAAATGAGCAAGTAATCATTAAATTGCGTGATGAAAGTGATAAAAAAGCTGTCCCATTTGCTGACTTTATTGAGACGATTGAAAGTGAATTAACAACCATGCAAACACGTCTGTTAACAACCGCTCGGGCAATGAATCAAGCTAATTATCATACAAATATCAATACGCTTGATGAATTAGTCAAACATATCGAAACAAAACGTGCAGCTGGAGAGTTGCCAGGATGGGTATTAGCCGGTTGGGATGGTACTGAAGAAAGTGAAGCTAAAATTAAAGAGTTAACCGGGTTTACCACTCGCAATATTCCATTTGCGGGTCAAGTTGAGGAGAAAACGACCTGTATCGTAACAGGACAACCTGCTAAACATACGGTATGGTTAGCGAGAGCTTATTAATTCTCAAAAAATGAGGTTAGAAACTTACTCATTATCTTTCAATTAAAAATCGTGATTAAGCTAATGGCTGAATCAAATTAAAAGCATCGTGTAGAGACAAATTTGATATCCTTCAAACACTGCTAGAGTGGGCAAACGAAACGAAGATAATATCATTTTCATTTTCATATGCACACTCTCTAAAAAATTTGATTTTTCAATAAAAAAAGATTATTATTGTTTTATATTATATATTTTAATAAACAAAGGAGAGAACAATTATGGACCCCTCGGGGAATTCATTATTTAGTCAGATATTAACTGTTCTGATACTGACTGCAATAAATGCATTTTTTGCCGCTAGTGAAATGGCTTTTGTTTCATTGAATCGTAAAAAAATCGATACTTTAGTTGAAGAAGGTAACAAACGTGCAGTTAAAGTGCAAGCATTATTAGATAAATCAGAAGATTTTTTAGCGACGATACAAGTAGCAATTACCTTAGCAGGATTCTTATCATCTGCTTCGGCTGCGACAAGTTTTGCTAAATATATTGCTCGGTGGATACCGCAATTTCCTGGTGTTAATACACTGGCAATTGTTTTAGTAACGATACTTTTATCTTATATTACATTAGTCTTTGGAGAACTATTCCCCAAACAAGTGGCGTTACAAATGCCCGAGAAAATTGCGATGTGGACCGCAGGGACCATTCAATTCGTTCAAACAATATTTAAACCATTTGTAAGCTTATTATCCGCTTCAACAGGATTACTTAGAAGCGTGACACCGATTGATTTTTCAAAAGAAGAAGAAAAATATACGCGAGATGAGATGCGAGCAATCTTGGCCGAAAGTCGTTTAGAAGGAACGATTGATGCTACTGAATTGACGATGTTAGAAGGTGTCTTATCTTTAGATAGTAAGTTAGCGCGTGAAGTTATGGTTCCTAGAACTGACACACAAATGGTAGATATTGAAGACTCTAAAGAAGATATCTTAAACACTTTATTATCCAGCCCATTCTCACGAATTCCTTTATACGAAACTGAAAAAGATAATGTTATTGGGGTTATTCATATGAAAAATGTGATGAAAGCAGCCCGTGAAGTCGGTTTCGATAATATTGAATTTAGAGAGATTGCCAGTGAACCATTATTCGTTCCATCAACAATTTATATTGATGATTTACTAGTTGAGTTTAAACGTGAACAAACCCATATGGCTATTTTACGAGACGAATATGGGGGAGTTGAAGGGATTGTGACCTTAGAAGATTTACTAGAAGAAATCGTTGGAGAAATTGAAGACGAGACCGATACGGGCAATGCTGGAGATATCCGTAAAATCGATGACCAAAACTACTATATTAATGGTGGGTTGTCGATTGATAAATTTAATAATTACTTTAATCAAAGTTTAAGTGATGAAGAAGTGGACACAATTGCCGGTTCGATTATATATGAAATTGGTTATGTGCCAGAAGATGATGAAAAAGTTTCAGTACGCGCTAATGAGTACGTATTAACGACAAGTCATGTTGAAAATGGTCGTATACGTGGTGTATTAGTTCAATTGGATCCAGATTTTACCGTAGAAACGCTTTATAATTTATATGATGAAGAAACGGAAGCGTATGTTCCAATGAAAGAAGTATTAGAAGAGTTATCGGATTAATCACTTGTATAGTTGAGTTATTCAAAAACTTTCATTATTTGTCCTAATGAATGATGGAAGCAATCGCAATAACTCAGCTTTTTTTGATTAAAATGACAACTACTAGATAATTTTATCTAATATCGTTATAATAAGACAGATAGAAAAAGAAAGAAAGGATGATTTTATGAAAAGCCGCTATGAATGGAATACGCTAATCAAATTTGGTGCGGTAACGGTAGGCTCTCTAGTAAGCCTAATCGCTATCTATATTTCTTTTTATATAAAATTCATGGGGAATATTCCGGCGCGTAACTTTTTAGCATTTGAGAGCAGTTACCCTTGGATTATTATCGGTTTTATCATCATTAATATATTATTTGGGACCTATATATTTTATAATAAATCCAAAATTGACATATTATTCTTTACAATTTTAAGTCAAATGATGTTAACCGTTTATTTAATGGCGTTGACTTATGCAGGAAGTTGGTTAACCTTCCCTCGTTCGGTTGTTTTATGGAATTTATTAATCGGTTCTATTGTGATGTTTCTTTATAATTACAGTGTTTATTTGTTATATCATAAGTTAAGAGGACAAAAAAGAATTCTAATAGTAGGCAAGAACGAACGGGTTTTAGAAGCGGTTCATAATTTTGATTTAATGGATAGTCCGCGTCATAAAGTAACCCATGTTGCTTTATCTAATTATTATCAAAATGTAAAAAGATTTGCTGATGAAGTCGATATTGTTTATGTAACCGGACATATCGATGAAAAAGAACGTTTAAAAATTTATGAGTACTTAATGAAGGAAAATAAACAATTATTTATTAGTACAGAATTTGAGAACTTAATGATGGTTAATCCAAATATTATGAATTTTGAGGATGAAAGTATTATTGAAGTTTCACCGTTTACCATACCGGCTGAAGAAGCATTTGTAAAGCGGATGATTGATATTACTGTTTCCTTGGTTTTAATTGCTGTGACAGCACCGATTATGTTGATTACGATGATTGCAATCAAATTAGATTCACCGGGTCCTATATTTTATAAGCAAGAACGTATTACAATGGATCACCGTCCGTTTAATATTTTAAAATTCCGTTCGATGAATGCAGCGGCGGAAAAAGATTCAGGTCCTGTTTTAGCCACTTCGAATGATAGTCGTGTGACAAAAGTTGGACAATTTATTCGTAGTACTCGTATTGATGAATTACCACAATTATTAAATGTTTTAAAAGGCGATATGTCCTTAGTAGGACCGCGTCCTGAAAGACCTTTCTTTGTAGACCAATTTAAAGAGGCTAATCCTTACTATGCTTTACGTCACCATGTTCGAGCAGGGATTACAGGATATGCACAAGTTTATGGTAAGTATAGTACAGACTTCAATAATAAACTAAACTTTGATTTACTTTATATCAAAAATTACTCATTAGCATTTGATTTTAAATTGTTATTTCAAACAATCAAAATTTTATTTGATAAAGTAAGTTCAAAAGGTGTCGATGAAGAAGAAGCGCTGATACCACCAAGTTGGCAAGATTACCAAGAAAAGATTCGAATTATCGAATAAAAATTTAAGAAATAGCGCTGATATCTTGATATATCAGCGTTTTTTTGCTTTTTTTAGTAGAATAATCATAGAATCCCGAGTGTAATTAGTAGAAGATAGTAAAAAACTTATGCTATACTTAGGTTAGAATTTCTAAGGAGGAATTTAAAATGAAGAAAACAATGAAGAAATTTTTTGCATTAGCCGCTTCGACGTTATTATTCGCTGGGCCAGTTGCGACATCAACTAAGGCACAAACAACAATTGATGAAAATGTATTAACTGAAATTCAAGAAGCCAATAAACACTTTGAATCTGTAAAATGGGATGGTTTTGTCAAAGTATCCGCGGTTTCTGATAATCAAACAGCTGATATGGGACAATTAAATTTTAATGGTACATTCAATGGTATCCCTTTACAAGGTAGTTTCGAAGGAAATGTTTCAAGTCTATTTTTAGGTGGACAAGAAATTGGCTTAAAAGCATTTTATCAAAATAGTACTGCGTATATTGGAACAACAGAAGGTGAAGCAGGATCTGGAATTAAATGGGCTGCTTATGATTTCACAACATTAGAAGCAGATATGATTAAGAGTTTCCAAGAAGCTTATAGTCAATCAAGTAATGTAGACCCACAAAAAACAGCGGAGTTTACTAGCAAATATATGGATGTAACAGAATCAGAAACCGATTATGTTTATTCATTAAAACAAGACATTAATGCAGAAGAAATGTGGAATGATATGGATGCATTAGTGGACCTAGAAAAAGTCAAAGAAGATACGATTAAAAATATAGAAGAACAATCGGGTGAAGCAGTTGACGAAGAAACTCGTGCTCAATTAGATAAATCATTCAATAGTGAAGCATTAGCAAAATTCTTACAAATGAAACCTGTTATTGAAGTTTCTTACAATAAAGAAACAAAATTCATTTCAAAACTTCTAATGGATTTAACTGTTAATATGCAAGACTTTATGGGCGAAGAAGAGCTTGCTGAAAATGCAGAAAGTGGTATGCCACAAACCTTCTCTGTTCATGTAGAGATGAACTTCAGTGAGCATAATGTTCCGCAAGAAGTAACAGTACCAGAAGAAGCATTAGCGGTTGAAGTACAACAACCTTCTTCACCAGAAGAAGCTGCCGATGAATTAGAAGATTTAGGCGAAGATTTAGAATCAGTGGAAGAATCAACAATGGACGAAAATGCTGAATCAGAAACTGAAGAATCTGCAGCAGAAGACACTGCGACAGACGAATCTGTAGAAGAAACGACTGCAACAGAATAATCACTTTATAGCGATTATGATGCTTGCAAAATAAAATCAGGTAGAAACTTAATCTAAATGGTGGTTGTTAAATAAATCGACCAATAAAAAAAGAATGGACCATGTGTAATTTCAGTTACGCATGGTTTTATTTGTTATTTTATGCTTCGCTTTTTGACACACTAAGGTGAAAATTAATATAAATTTAAGAAAGACCGATTGCAAATGAATCTGAAGTAATATTGTCATACGCATTTGAATCTACTGAAGATAAGAGCCTTCACTGTCAAAAGTAGTATAAGCTTGATTATAATTTTTGCTTCATTGATTGATCGATGCTACGACCAGGTGATGAATAAAATCAAAGATTATTCTTGACATTCATAAAAAGAACTCTTATCATATATTTGTTAAAAGTAATAGTTACAAATTTTAGAAAATATATCAAAGATGATTATAAGATAGGAGCAAACAATGAGACTATTAACGGTAAAAGAATTATCTTTTTACTATGAACAAGAAAAAGTTCTCCATAATGTGAATTTTCATGTTGATGCAGGAGAATTCGTCATACTAACCGGTGAAAATGGGGCAGCCAAATCCACCTTAATTAAAAATATTTTAGGTTTATTGAAACCCGCCACTGGAACCATTGAGTTGTCTGATGTCAATACCGAAGGAGAAAAATTATCGATTGGCTATGTTCCACAAAATGTGGCCTCTTTTAATGCTGGCTTTCCTTCAACCGTTCAAAAGTTAGTTGAATCAGGAAGATATAGTAAAAATCGCTGGTTTAAAAAATTAGATGTCAATGATTTAGAGCATGTAGCAAGAGCTTTGAATGCCGTTGGGATGGCCCATTTAGCTAATAAAAAGGTCGGCGAATTATCAGGAGGACAAAAACAAAGAATTAATTTGGCGCGTGTTTTTGCAACTGACCCTGATTTTTTTGTATTAGATGAACCTACGACTGGAATGGACATCGAATCGAGACGCTCTTTTTATCAATTATTACAACATAGTTGTAAAGCGCATGGCAAAGCGATATTGATGGTTACGCATGCGGATAAAGAAATTGAAGGTTATTTTGATCGCGAAATAAGATTAGTAAGAGGGGAGGGGACATCACCATGGAGATGTTTCAGTATGACTTCATCCAAAGAGCATTTCTAGCAGGGGCTGCTATTTCATTAATTACGCCCATACTAGGATTATTATTAATTCTACGACGTCAATCTTTATTAGCGGATACCTTGGCCCATATCTCTTTAGCAGGGGTAGCGTTAGGTCTATTGCTGAAAGTAGCACCGACTTATACTACTTTAATTGTGGTTGTGATTGCGTCCGTTCTAATAGAATATTTAAGAATGGCTTACCGTGATTTTTCAGAAGTATCGGTGGCTTTGATGACAGCAACTGGGATGGCAGTAGCATTAGTGCTAGTTAATTTAAATCCTGACGCCGCTTCTTTTAGTATTGAGCAATACTTATTTGGATCCATTATTTTAATTACTAATCAAGAAGTAAAATTATTAATTGGTTTAGCCATTGGGTTAGTGGTATTATATACCATTTTTAGACGCCCACTCTATGTATTAACATTTGATGAAGCGACTGCACAAACATCCGGTTTACCTGTTAAATTAATTTCAATTCTATTTTCTGTAATTACAGGGGTAGCAATTAGTATCATGATGCCGATTGTGGGCAGTCTGTTAGTATCTGCTTTAATCGTGATTCCCTCTGCGACAGCGATTAAAGTATCCGATTCATTTTTAAAAACGATTATCATTGCGATTGTTATCAATGTTATTGGTGTTTTCTCAGGTATTACCTTATCTTATCAGTGGGATACACCTCCGGGTGCCTCTATTACCTTGATGTTTGTGGCAGCTTTTGTCATTGTGTCGTTATTTAATCGTATTTGGATTTATTTTAAAAAAGGGCGTTCTTAAACAATTAATGTGTAAATGATTAAAAAGGGGTTAGACTTTTTTTGCTAACCCCTTTTTGCCTGTCTTTAGCCTATACAAGCAAGATTATTTTTGATAAAATCAAAAAGTATGAATGTTTTTAGACTTATGATAAACTAAAATAAATACGAATTAGGAGGCCTCCAAATGGATGATATAACACAAAAACAAAGACATCATCACGATGTATTGTTGGCCCTCTTAAATTATGATCATTTTCAAGCGCTAGAACTTGAATTAAAGCAGTTGGCTTTTGATGGTAAAGACGAGATTTTATTATTAGTCCAGTTAGCCAATGCTATTTTACAAGTGGACATTGAAAATGTAAAAAAACTTGCACAAAACACTCCGTTTCAAGGTGTTTTAGATGCATCCCAATTAGAACGTAAAGCCTATTATTACTTACAAACACTGACTTTGCAATTGAAGCGACAGGAGTATGGTGATTACTTAAGAGGACTGACTCCATTATTAGTCGATGTTTTTCGGATCGCAATTGAACGTGATTTTTTACCAAATCTTGCGGAATATATTCAACCAATAAAAAAAGAGACGACTAACGGTGCACATCTGTATCGAGGGCTTCAATGGTCACAAAATAAAATTGAAAGTCATCCCAATATTATTGCTGATACTTGGAAAAAGTATTACGGGAACTATTTCAATTATGATCACTATGTTAGTTCTAGTCATTTAATGAAATTAATCGAAGCTAACTCATCAAATGAGCGCTTAATTGAACTGACCTCCACCATGCGTAAGATCGAAAAGTATTTAAGAAATTTGGTTGCCCATGAAGTATTAACCGTTAATCAACAATTCTTTGTGGATCGTATACAAAGGACACCAGTGCAAGTTCATCAAGTGTTATTAGATTTATATGATGAAGTAGGATTAACTCATCCGTTACAAAGAACCATTATTGAACAAATAAAACAACAAATTACTTTACTATTACAACAAACAAAGGAAAAGAACTAAAAGAGGAGCACAATCAATGAAAAAGCTAGTCATTCATGGAGGGAAACCTTTAAAAGGTGAAATTACAATCAATGGAGCAAAAAATAGTGTAGTAGCTTTAATTCCAGCTGCTATTATGGCTAATTCTGAAGTAACATTAGAAGGCGTTCCAGATATTCAAGATGTACACTCATTAATTGAAATTTTAAATGATTTTAACGTTAAAACTCATTTTGAAAATAATGTTTTAAAAATAGACCCGACTGATATTGTTTCAATTCCAATGCCTACTGGAAAAATTCAAAGTTTACGCGCATCCTACTATTTTATGGGCGCTACTTTATCACGTTTTGGTGAAGGCGTGATTGGATTACCAGGGGGATGTTTTTTAGGACCACGTCCAATCGATCAACATATTAAAGCATTTCGTTCTTTAGGAGCAGCTGTTAATGATGAATATGGTGTCGTAACCTTATCCACACCAGAAGGCTTAAATGGTGCTCGAATTTATATGGATGTTGTATCAGTGGGCGCAACTATCAATGCTATTTTGGCTTCGGTTAGAGCACAGGGGCGCACCATTATTGAAAATGCAGCCAGAGAACCAGAAATAATTGATGTGGTTACTTTATTAAATAAAATGGGTGCTAAAATTCGTGGAGCAGGTACGAGTGAAATCCGAATTGATGGAGTAGACGAGTTAAATGGTGTGACTCACACCATTATTCCTGACCGAATTGAAGCAGGTACCTATATGGCGGCGGCAGTCGCAATGGGCGAAGGAATTAAAATAAACAATGTTATTTATGAACATTTAGAAAGTTTTATTGCGAAGTTAATTGAGATGGGCGTAAAATTAGATATTTTTGAAGATAGCATTTACGTTCATCCTTCTAAAGATTTAAAAATGGTGAGTTTAAAAACATTACCTTATCCTGGCTTTGCTACAGACTTACAACAACCAATTACACCGTTAATGGCAATTACCAATGGTCACGGTACGATTATGGATACTATTTATCCGGCACGAGTCAAACACATTCCTGAATTAAACCGGATGGGAGCAAATATTCGCGTTGACGGGGATATGATTCGTCTTGAAGGACCAAGTAAATTAACTGGCGCTCAAGTGAAAGCTAGTGACTTAAGAGCGGGAGCAAGTTTAGTCATTGCGGGCTTAATAGCAGAAGGTGAAACCATTATCACAGGAGTGGATAATATCTTAAGAGGTTATACCAATATTGTTGGTAAGCTACAAGCATTAGGCGCAGATATTCAAATGATTGAAGATTAAGAAAGTAGGAAAAATAGTGTCAGATGCATTTTCACTAAAAACATTAATGGCTGCGGAAGTAAAGCAGTTATATGTTTATGCGAAAGAATTAGAGATTCCGAACTATAGTCAACTTAGTAAGAAAGAACTTGCACTCGCAGTTATGCGTACACAAGAAGAAAAACAAGGTTTTTATCAAGTTGAAGGGGTCTTGGATATTGTAGGCGGCGATGGCTTTGGCTTTATTAGACCTATCAATTTTTCTCCCAGTCAAGAAGATATTTATATCTCTAGTTCTCAAATAAGACGTTTTGATTTAAGAAATGGAGATAAAGTAGCAGGACCAGCACGTCCACCAAAATCTAATGAACGTTATCCTGGTTTAATGCAAGTAAGTTCAGTGAATGGAAAAAATCCTGAAGAAGCTAAAAATCGCGATCATTTTCCAAGTTTAACGGCCATCTACCCGGATCAACAAATAAAATTAGAAAGTGGTTCTAAACGGATAGCGAATCGAATGATTGATATTATAGCGCCTATTGGTTTTGGACAACGTGGTATTATTGTTTCGCCACCAAAAGCGGGGAAAACAACTGTTTTGAAGGAAATTGCGAATGGGATTACAAGCAATTATCCAGATACAGAATTAATTGTTCTTTTAATTGATGAACGACCTGAAGAAGTAACGGATATTGAACGCAGTGTTGAAGGAGAAGTAGTATCTTCAACCTTTGATCAATTACCAGAAAATCATGTTCGGATTAGTGAACTCGTGTTAGAAAGAGCTATGCGTTTAGTAGAAGATGGACGTGATGTCGTGATCTTGATGGATAGTATTACTCGCTTGGCACGAGCTTATAATTTAGTAGTCAAACCAAGTGGTCGTACTTTGAGTGGAGGGGTAGATCCTGCGGCATTTTATCTACCTAAACGCTTCTTTGGTGCTGCGCGTAATGTTGAAAATGGTGGGTCGTTAACGATCTTAGCAACCGCATTAGTTGACACTGGTAGCCGAATGGACGATGTTATTTATGAAGAGTTTAAAGGGACCGGCAATATGGAATTACATCTATCGCGTCAATGGGCAGAAAGAAGAATTTTTCCTGCGGTGGATATCTTGCGTTCTGGTACACGTAAAGAAGAACTCTTAATGTCTGAAGAAAAATTACAACATATTTGGAAATTACGTAATTTAATGGGTGAAGATGTTTTACAATATACACAACAAGTAATTGAATTGCTTGAAAGAACAGATAATAATGAAGTAGCCTTTCAACAATTGACAGCTTTTTTAAACGCGATGTCGCCCAATAAGAAAAGTAGTAAGAAGGGTTAAATTTGTCAAAACAACATAAAACCAATGTGATGAGATTGTTAGAGCAACATCAAATAGCTTATCAACCTCATGAATTTACCAATAAAAAAGCAGCCAGTAAATTACCAATTTATAAAACACTGGTGACGGTTGCGAAATCAAAAGCACACTATGTGTTTGTCGTACCCTTAACGCATGAACTAGATTTAAAAAAGGCAGCTAAAGCAGTTAATGAGAAATCAATCGAAATGATTAAAGAAAAAGAGCTCTTGCCTTTAACGGGATATGTTCATGGCGGTTGTTCACCGATTGGCATGAAGAAGTCTTTTTATACGACTTTTGATCAATCGATAGATAATCATACGTCGATTTTATTTAGTGCAGGTAAAGTAGGGTTTTCCGTTGAAATAGCAGTATCAGATTTAGAGCAATTAAATCAAATGATTGACATGCAAAAAGCTGAAGTAGCCAAAGAAAAGTGATGAGATAGTAACTGGCAGTATGGGTGCATTAGATCCTAACACTGTAGCAGCAATCATCTATCCTTTATTAATATTAAATGAAACTCATTATGGGAGTGGTTACATGAAGTCAGAATGCACCGATGTTCTACTTCTAATCCGCTCCCCATTTCTTTTGTCTTGAAAACGGAACCTTATTTTACATCTTATTCTAGTGAGTGTACAATATAGAGGAATAAATAAAGAAAGAGGCAACGAATGTTAAACGAAATGATGCATCGACCAGTAGTCATGAAAGAACTGGTTGATTATATGCGAAGTGCTCAATTACCATTTGAAGGTAAGTTAGGTGAAATTGAAAAATATGCAAACGAACGAGGTATCCCGGTGATTCCTCATGAAACAGCGAAATTTATCGACTTTTTTTGTGCAACCATTCAACCAAAAGATATTTTAGAAATCGGAACAGCGATTGGTTTTTCAGGCAGTCTAATGGCTAGACACTTACAAGCAGATGGGCATTTAACAACCATCGATCGCTATGAATTAATGTATGAAAGAGCCAAAGAAAATTTCAAAAAAATTGGATTGAGTGACCGCATTACTTTAATCGAAGGTGATGCGAATGATGTGTTACCAACTTTAGAAGGTTCTTATGATTTAATTTTTATGGACAGTGCTAAAGCGAAATATATTGAATTTTATCCTGAATGCATGCGCCTATTAAAAATGGGCGGCGTCTTAATTATCGATGATGTCTTCCAAGGTGGCACTATTTTAGATGACGAAGCAGACATACCAAAACGTGTTCGTAAAATTCATCGTAAATTAAATGAATTACTGGATACCGTTTTATCCGATAAAACACATCGTTCATGTTTAGTTCCTTTAGGAGATGGCTTATTGATGGTTAGAAAGGAAGCGGAAGTATAATGGATAATATTAAGTTAGTGGCAATTGATTTGGATGGTACATTTTTAACAGATACGAAAGAAATTCCCGCCGCTAATATCGAAGCGGTTCATCATATTATGGATAAGGGGATTAAAGTGGTCATTTGTACTGGACGTACGTTACCAGGAACCCGACGCTTTATCGATCAAATTGATTTTGGACATGAGAATGAGTATGCAATCATTCAAAATGGTGCGGCGACACATCGTTTACCAGGATATGATGTTGTGGCGGCCACTTATCAATCCGTTGAGAGCCGCCAAAAATTAGTGCGATTTTTCTTTGAAAGTCGCTTTGATACATTGCAATTAGTAGCATTTGATCAAGAAAATCTTTTTCTAATTGGTGATCAAACTCCAAGTGAATTTGTACAAAAAGATGCTGAAACATTGGCAACGCCTATTACATTTATTTCTCAAGCAGATTTTGACCAAGTGGAAGGTATTTTTAAAATGATGGTCTTAGGACCAAAAGCAGACCTTGATGCCTGGAATGAGTTACTTACCCAAGAAATAAAAGCAGCTTTCGATGTCGTTCGTAGTCAACCAATCATTATTGAATTTTTATCAAATGATACGAATAAAGCGACAGCGTTAAAAGCATTGAGCGAAGACCTTGGTATTTCGCAAGCTGAAATAATGGCTATCGGTGACGAACAAAATGATGTTGAAATGTTGAAGTGGGTCAAACATTCGGTTGCGATGGGCAATGCTTCGCCGGCGATAAAAGAACTTTGCTTATATGAAACGGCGAGTAATAATGAAGGTGGAGTAGCAGCAGCTCTTCGTAAGTTATTCTAATATATATTTGAATACTTACGATAAAATTCAAAATATTTTCACATTTCTATGCTATTATTTAAAATGAACAAGAAAGAAAAGAGGCAACGATATGAAAAAGCTACTTTTTACGAGTATCGCTTTAGTCTTATTGTTGGGAATTGGTTATGGGGCTGGAATTGGCTATTATGCTGAGAAGTTCCAAGCGAATACCACATTTGGCTCGGTTGATATTAGTAACTTAACATTAGAAGAAGCAAAGCAAAAAATTTCTGATGATTTAAGTAAAAAGGAAATTACATTAACTGAAAATGGTCAAGAATTAGGTAAATTTACCTTAGCACAATTAAATGGGCAAATTAATGCCGATGAAGTGTTAACCGCTGCTTATCAAGCTCAAGATCCATCACAATGGTTAGCAGGATATTTCTCATCGGTGGAATACGATAATTTATTAATGAATAATGTAAAAATTGATGACGCTGCTTTAACCGAAGCTTTCGCTGCAATTGGCTTAAACAATAGTGAACGTACGGCTTCTACTGATGCATATATTGAATATACCGATGCAAGAGGCTATTATGTTGAGCCAGAAACGGTAGGTAATCAACTTGATTTAGACTTAGTAAAACAAATGGTCGTTGAAGGATTACAGTCAGGACAAACGACTGTAGAATTGAATACTGCTTATTTACAACCAGATATAACTAGTGAGAGTGAAAAAATCACGAGCTTTATGGATCAAATCAATTCTTATATTGAGACTAAAATCAATTTAGAAATTGCGGGAGATACCGTTACGATCCCGAAAGAAGAAATTATTAAATGGATTTATTTCGATCAAAGTAACCAAATTGTCGTAGACCAAGCATTAGTTCAAGATTATGTGTCAACGCTTAATGATAAATATGCGACTTTTAATAAACCGCGTGAGTTCGCAAGTACATTAAGTGGAACCGTCACGGTTCAACCGGGCACTTTAGGTTGGTCCATCGATAGTGAATCTGAAGCCGCACAAATTGCTGCTGATTTAGCTGCAGGTCAAGAAGTAACGCGAGCACCGGCAATCGTAGGGTCAGGCTATTCGACCGATGGTACAAATGACATTGGTAGTACCTATGTTGAAATTGATATTGCCAATCAAATGATGTTTGTTTACGTAGACGGCACCCAAGTTATTTCGACACCAGTGGTGACAGGTAGAAC
Source organism: Globicatella sp. HMSC072A10 (assembly GCF_001811625.1). Classification (NCBI taxonomy): domain Bacteria; kingdom Bacillati; phylum Bacillota; class Bacilli; order Lactobacillales; family Aerococcaceae; genus Globicatella; species Globicatella sp. HMSC072A10. Next base: position 34,411 of record NZ_KV805621.1, read on the forward strand.
AGGAACAGCAGATACTGTACCAGGTGCATATGCTATTTGGAATAAAGAAAAGGATACTGAATTAAAGGGATATAATGTCCATACTCAAAGAGATTATGTTCAACCCGTTTCTTATTGGATGCCATTTGATGACACCGGTCAAGGAATTCATGATGCTAACTGGCAAGCTTCTTTTGGTGGGGATGCTTACTTAACAGCCGGATCTTTAGGATGCATTAACACGCCACCTGATGTGATGGCACAAGTTTTCAATACTGTAGAAGTCGGAACGCCGGTCATTATATTTTAATTGAATAAGTAATAACACGTGACATAGCTATGATATGCTCTCCCTAAAGTGGAACTATAAAAAGTAATACTTTAGAGGGAACATATCACGATGCATCTATGTTGCGTGTTTCTTTATTTTATAGTCTATTAGAGTATATTAAACTCAAGGCTGAGTCGTTTACAAAGTAAAATTTTAGAAAAGCCATACTTTTAAACAGGTAAATATTCATGCATCTAGATAAAAAAAAGAATTGTTGTTATAATGGACAGAGATAAAACCCTTTAATGAAAGAACAAATAAAGGAATTGTAGTAAATTTAAATCCTACAAGGAGGATAAGATAATGAAAAAGGTTCTCGTTGTTGACGATGAAAAAACAATATCAGATATCATCGTTTTTAATTTAGAGAAGGAAGGCTTTGAAATTAAAGTTGCCCATGATGGTGAAGAAGCACTACAGAAGTTTCATGATGAATCTCCAGATTTAATAGTATTAGATTTAATGTTACCAAAAATTGATGGTTTGGAAGTTTGCCGTGAAATCAGAAAAGAAAGTAGCGTACCGATTATAATGCTAACGGCTAAAGATTCCGAAATTGATAAAGTTCTAGGATTGGAATTAGGCGCGGATGATTATGTAACTAAGCCGTTCTCTAACCGTGAATTAGTAGCACGTGTTAAAGCTAACTTACGACGTCATAGCGCTCGTGAACAAAGTGATAATGCGGCTGGCAATGCTAATGAAATCGTAGTCGGAGATTTAATTGTTCATCAAGATGCGTATATTATTTCTAAACGTGGTGAGGAAATTGAATTGACTCATCGTGAATTTGAATTATTACATTATTTAGCCAAACATATTGGTCAAGTGATGACGCGTGAACATCTCTTAGAAACTGTTTGGGGATATGATTATTTTGGTGATGTGCGTACGGTGGACGTGACCATTCGTCGTTTAAGAGAAAAAATTGAAGATGCACCAAGCCATCCGGTATATATCGTGACCCGAAGAGGCGTAGGATATTTCTTAAAGAATCCGGATCAGGACTAGTTGTATGAAGCGAGGGTTTAGTTTTTTTCAATCCATTTACTTTAAAATACCGATGTTGTTTATTTTTATTTTACTGATTTCATTTCAGTTTATTGGCGTATTTTTTATCGACCAACTACAATCACAATCGGTCACAACTTTTAAAGAAACGTGGAATACACAGTCGAATTTTTTAATCAATAATGTGAGACCTATTTTAGAGTCGTCTGGTGATCCTAACCAGACGACTACTATTGAGTTACAGCTAACTCAGACCTTAGCTACTTTCACGGCTGACGAAGCAACTAAAATTCAAATTTTGGATAATGAGGGTTATGTTAGGGCGATAAATCAAAGTGGGCTTGCTAATACGGTGGGACAAAGAGTGGATAATGATAATGCTTTAGCCGTTATAACATCAAGAGAAGCTTACGCCCAAGAGTATCATGATTATGCTCGTAATAACCGTAGTTATTTATTAATACGTCCTGTCATGTCTCAAGATAATAATCAACTATTAGGTGTCGTAATGGTAGAAGCGAGTATGAATAATATTTACAATCAAACTCGCTCTGTTATGGTTATTTTTGTGCAATCCGCAATTATCGCAATTGGGGTCGCTTTCGTGATTGCATTATTCCTCTCTCAAGCGATTACCAATCCTATTGAGCAAATTAGACAACAGGCAATGCGTATTTCTGATGGGATATATAATTATCCAGCAGCCGTCAATGGAAAAGATGAGCTGGGTGAATTAGCGAATACCGTCAATGAATTGGCGATTAAAGTTAAAGATGGACAGGAATCCATTGAATCCGAACGTCAACGTCTAGACGGGATTTTAAGACATATGACAGATGGTGTGATTGGAACAGACCGCCGGGGGAATGTTTTACTGATCAATGAACGTGCTTTAGAGCTATTGAGTATTCATCAACAAGATTCTTTAGGTATTTCAATTATTGAGTTATTAGGTCTTCAGCAAACGCATCGTATCAAGGAATTGCTTGCCGGAGAAAAAGAAGTAATGATCGAGCGTGAAGATGACACAATCCTTAAGGGAGAAATCTCAATCATACGTCGTGAGACAGGGTTTGTAACCGGACTCGTTTGTGTTTTGACCGATGTGACAGAGCAGGAGAAAACAGATCGAGAAAGAAGAGAATTTGTTTCGAATGTTTCCCATGAATTACGAACACCATTAACTAGCGTTAAAAGTTATACGGAAGCTTTGGCAGATGGCGCTTGGCAAGATGAAAATATTGCTCCGCAATTTATTGAAGTGATTCAATCAGAGACGAATCGGATGATTCGGATGATTGGCAACTTACTGGATTTATCGAAAATTGATGGAGGTCAAATTAAGCCTCAAATGGAATTAATTGACTTTAAACGGATTGTCAACCATATTGTTGATCGTTTTGAATTTACTTTGGATTCACAGGAGAAAAAATATACGATTAAACGTCAATTTACACCAAGAGAAATATATTTAGAAATTGATCAAGATCGCATGACACAGGTCATTGATAATATTATGAGCAATGCGATTAAATATTCTCCTGATGGTGGGGAAGTAATTGTTAAAATTGTTGATAATCCTCATACGGTTGTGTTGAGTATTACCGATGAAGGATTAGGCATTCCACAAAAAGATTTACCACATCTGTTTGAACGTTTTTATCGAGTGGATAAAGCTCGTTCAAGAGACCAAGGGGGAACCGGTCTAGGTTTAGCCATCTCTAAAGAAGTGATAGAGTTACATGGAGGTAAAATTTGGGTTGAAAGTAAAGAAAATCATGGTTCAACTTTCTTTGTAGAATTACCATATGAGCCATTTGAACTAGAGTTTTCGGACGAAGAAGGGTGGGATGAAGCGTGAGAAAATTTTCCTTTCAAACATTCTTTTTAACGCTCTCAATTGTGGTAAGTTTGTTACTAAGTTATATTTTGATTTTTGATAATAATGCTTTATTATCCCGTTTCTCTTCTAATCAGGAAACAGCACAAGTCAATATTCAAATTGATAGTAATAATAAAGTTTCTGACTACTATCAATTGGCTAATGTAAAATTAGCAGAAATCATCTATCCGACCAATGTGATTATTTCTGAAGGCGATAAAGCCTATTTATTGAATGATTATTCGGGATTACGTTCACTGGCATCGAGTTTAAGTCAAAAACGTATCTCCTTAGTTGAGAAAATCGTAGTACCTTCAGAAGAAAAATATATCGAATTAATATCACAGGAAAGAGTCGAGTTTGAATTTTCAACGGCGTTACCATTTGAACTAGTGGATAATTTTATTAAAAATGAAAGTGAAGAAACGGAATTTGAATTTAACCGTATTATTTTTCCTAAAAACGAAAAGAATACCGCCTACTTATTAAATACTTTTGAACAAGTTTATATGAAGGCTAAATTGTCAGAAGGGAACACAACGGACGATTATTTTAAAATAGCGCGAGTTTCAAAAGGGAAATGGGTTGTTGCTGAACGCTATAATTTAAGTAATGGCAATCATGTTTACTTACCATTAAAAACCATGACAGTACCAAGTCAACTTTATACTTTAAATTTAGTTCCTGAAACCAATGTGATTGATTCTTTATTTGGAAATGTCCGTTCATGGCGATCTGTTTCTACCAACGAAGACAGTAGCAGTGGGACCATTATGTATTACAACTCAAATATGGAGCTTCAGATTAACCCTTTTGCTCAAATGCTTGGAATTAATTACAAAAATACCAATCAGTTTGAAGCTAAAACATATAGACAACGAATTGAGCAAAGTTATAGTCAAATGCGCCAGTTTGAATATTGGAAAAACGGGATACGTATTGGAACCCAGTCAAATGGCACAACCATTGTCTATCAACGTTATCTTGATGGTTATCCTACCTTTTCTAGTTCGATGGTCAATCATTATGCTAGTAGTCGTGTTTATTTTCGTGGAGGTAATTTGACTACTTCTATTACGCGCTTAGCATTACCGATGGTTTACTTGGAAGCGCATGTCGCCGATCAAAGTAGAGAATATGAATTGATGAGTGTGGATGAATTGATATATGAATTGAATATGGCGGGATATTCTGTTAGTGATTTTACCAATGTAGTGATTGGCTATGAATGGCAAAATAATATGTCTGAATTTCAAAAAGTGAACTTTGTTCCTAAATGGTTTTTTGAAATCAATAATGTTTACTATTCAATTGATCAAATTCGTGAAGGTGAGCTCGAAGCCATGGGGAATATTAGTGATAGTCGTCGCTATTTTACAAGAAGGTAGGTGACAAACAATGGATTTTAAACGAATTATGTTAATGTTAACCTTGTTTTTTTTAATTTTTGATATTTATTTAGGGTTTAGAGTCTATCAACAAGTTCAATCTACTACCATTCGTCAAAGTAATTTTCAGCAACAAAGCATTGAACAGAGACTTCAAGCTCGTGATATCACTTTGTTGTCACCACTAAATGAAGAAGAAGTTGAGGGCACCTTAATTAAAACTGAAGAGAATACCGTATTACGTGATGGATTGAATCAATTAACCCATCAGCAAGTGAATTTTTCAGACGAAAATGTATTAACAGCTACTTTTGATGAACCGTTAAATATGGAAGGGCAAATAACGCCTGAAACGAGCACTTTACCAAACGAAGTGGCAAAATTTATTCGTGATCAATATTTATTGAATGATGAGTTATTTATTGAAGGTGGGGCTTATACGCAATATTGGTATTTACCAACCAATCGGACCATTGTTTTTTGGATGACAGCTATTAATAATACCCCCATTGTGGATGGGAGTGCTGAGATTAAATTACAATTAGATGAAAACTATAATATTGCGTCCTACACTCAAACGTATCAGCATAATTTTGTGACTTTAGATGAGGATAAACCTTATAAATTAATCACAGCACGTGAAGCAATTGAAGTACTCGATACGCGTATTCAGACGAACTTGCCGTCTAATTCAACCATTATTCATGTGACTTTATCTTATATCAAATATAAAGAATGGGACGAGATAAATATTTACCTTCCAGTTTGGAATGTCGTTTATCAACGTTCTGAAGGTCAAACAGGTTCAATGTTAGTGGATGCCATCAAAGGTCAAGTGATGGAACGATAGTTTATAAAGTTTAGTAGCATTGTCAATGTAAGCAACCGAACTGTTACCCTAGAATACACAGGTATCTTCAGGAAACGCAGTTAAAAGTGCAAAACATTGGCAATGTTTTTTTATTAAATGATCGATATGAACGAAAAAATATTAAGTGAAATATAGTCGTGCTTATGATAAGATAGACAAATGAAAGGGGCGATCATATGCGTTTATTAGCCATTGATACATCTTCAAATTTACTCAGTTTAGCCTTGTTTAACAATCAAAACATTATAGCATTTGAAAATAATCAATCACAAATGCAACATGGCGTATTATTATTACCCAAAATTAAAGAGCTTTTAGCAAGCAATCAAGTGACGGCAAAAGAGGTTGATGGCATTATTATTGGGATGGGACCGGGGTCTTATACGGGCTTAAGAATAGGTGTTACAGCGGCTAAAATGTGGGCAGTTAGTCAAAATATACCCGTTTATCCTGTTTCGAGTCTAGCTGTAATGGCTTTAAGCGTAGAGCCGTCCGACAAAAAAGTAGCCATTGTGCCGATTGTGGATGCACGTCGAGAGAGTTGCTATACTGCTATTTATCAAATAGATATGACGGGTAATCTTAACACTATTCTTGAAGATAATCATAGTGATTGGCGATTGTGGTTAGAAAACAATGCGTCTATTTTAAGTCAGTATGATGAGATTGTTTTCGTAGGGCATCAAATCGCAAATTTTGAGTCGCTAGTCAAAGAGATGTTACCTGATTCAAATTATCGATGGGTTGACGATGTGTCAGCTTTACCACGTATGGAACGTTCAATGGGTTTAATAAAAGAACCTATTGCAGATATTGATTTATTATCTCCAAATTATGCTCAGTTGACTTTAGCTGAGCGAGAATGGTTAGAGAAAAAAGAGCAGGTAGACGGTTATGATACATTGGTTGATACAACTATTAACTAAATACAAAACACGACTAACAAGCAAAGATGTAGTGACGTCTACCATGCCCAAAATAATGGAACAACTGGATTGGCAAGCAAAAAAACATCCCGAGGGCTTTGTATTACGACTGTGTCACCAATCGGATCTCGATTTTTTTGAACAAATTGAAAAACAAACTTACGACGGTTATTTAGCCTGGCGTAAAGCTGATTTTTTAAATGATTGGCGCAAAAATCCTTATGCCTTGTATTTAGTGATTGAATTGCAAGGAAAGTTAGTGGGCGTAATCACTGGTAGAGTACTGTATCGAGATTCACATATCAGTCAGTTGATGGTGCTGCCAAGATACCAATCAAAAGGGTTAGGTCAGTGGCTAGTGAGTGAATGGCTATCTATCGCTAAACAATTTAAAACAAAGCAAATCACTTTGGAAGTACGAGAAAGTAATCAACATGCTCAAAAATTATATCAAAAAATGGGTTTTCAAGTCATTGATCAAAGGGAAAACTATTATTACAATAATCACGAAACGGCTTTAATTATGTGTCGTAGAGAGAAGGAATAAGGATTGATAGAGTACCATGTTGTACCGATAAAAGGAAAACTAATGATGTCGCCATTAAAGGAACAAATTATTGAAGCTAATCGATATTTTGGGTGGAATGAAGCCCAAACGTTAACAGATTTTAATAATGAACATAGTGAATATTATTGTTTGGTTAATCAAGACAAATTATTAGGTTATGTCGCTTTGCATCATATTTTAGATGAAGCGTCGATCAATATTGTCTACATGGATAAGACCTTTCGACAACAAGGGTTAGCAACGGAACTGCTCGTCTTTGTATTAAACCAATTAAGTCAGCGTCAAGTAAAAAATATCTTTTTAGAAGTACGAGCGAGTAATCATCCGGCAATTCATTTGTATCAAAAAACCGGCTTCGATTTATTAATTAAGCGCAAGAATTATTATCAAAATCCCATGGAGGATGCTTATATTTTCCAAAAAAATTTGACGAAAGGAGATCAAGATGAGTCAAAAGAATAATCTCATTTTAGCATTTGAGTCAAGCTGTGACGAAACAAGTGTTGCCGTCATTGAAAATGGTTCGATTATACGCAGCAATATTGTGGCTTCGCAAATTAAATCACATATGCGATTTGGTGGTGTCGTACCAGAAGTAGCCAGTCGTCATCATGTTGAACAAATCACTCAAATTTATCAACTGGCATTAAAAAAAGCACAAGTGTCAATAGATGAGATTGATGCGATTGCCGTCACCAAAGGTCCAGGACTAGTTGGGGCTTTACTGATTGGCATTACTGCTGCTAAAACATTAGCCTTCGTTCATGATAAACCATTAATTGAAGTTAACCATTTGGCAGGGCATATTTATGCATGTCAATTAGAAAATCAATTACAATTCCCATTATTAGCCTTAATCGCAAGTGGCGGTCATACTGAGCTCGTTTACATGAAAAACCATAACCAGTTTGAAGTTATTGGCGAGACACAAGATGATGCGGTTGGAGAAGCTTATGATAAAGTAGGGCGGATATTAGATTTACCTTATCCAGCGGGAAAATACTTAGATCAATTAGCACAAACAGGACAAGCAACCTATCCAGTCCCTAGAGCGATGATTCATGAAGATAATCTTGATTTTAGTTTTAGTGGCATGAAAAGTGCTATTATGAATCTCGTTCATAATGCGCAACAACGTGGCGAGACCATTGTCAAAGAAGATTTAGCGACTAGTTTTCAAACGGCAGTCATTGATGTTCTAACGACTAAAGCGGCGAAAGCAGTGGCAAAATATCCTTCTGTTAAACAATTTATTTTAGCGGGTGGAGTAGCCGCTAATTCCGGATTAAGAAAAGAATTAGTGGCAACCTTAGATCCAATCGAAGTATTGATTCCTTCATTACCTTTGTGTGGTGACAATGCGGCCATGATTGGGGCAGCTGCTTATCAAATGTACCAACAACAACAAATCGGTAGTTTAGATTTCAATGCGCAACCTAGTTTAGACTTATCATAATTTAAAGAAACTCTGAAACAAATAAAATGTTTCAGGGTTTTATTTTTTCGATAAAAATTAAAAACATATTAAAATAAAGGTTGCTTTTTAATTTTATTTAGTGTATCATCTCATTTAAAGAGGTAATCTTTAATGAAACTATCATAAATACCAAATAGGAGGAAACATTAATGAGAAAATTCTTTAAAAAAGCAGCTGTTTTAGGTACGGCACTATTATCATTTAACGCAATGTCTCCATTATTCGTAACCAAAGTTGGCGCACAAGCAGAACAAACCTTAACATTATCAACTACATCTGAGCCACCAACTGTTGACCCAGGGATTGCAACCGATAGTTCGTCAGGTGCGATTATTAAAAACGTCTTTGAAGGTTTAACAGCGATTAAAGATAATCAACCAGTGCCAGCAGCGGCTGAATCTTGGGAAGTAAGCGAAGATGGTTTAACTTATACGTTCAAATTACGTGAAGGCTTAACATGGTCAAATGGTGATCCAGTGAAAGCAAGTGATTTTGAATTTGCATGGAAACGTGCTTTAAATCCAGAAACCTTATCAGAATATGCGAACTTACTTTATGTGATTGAAGGAGGGGAAGCTTATAATACGGGTGAAGGCGAAGAGGATGCAGTCGGTGTTAAAGCATTAGATGATATGACTTTAGAAATTAAATTAAATGCTCCGGTAGCTTATTTCCCAGAATTAATTGCGCACTATACTTTTATGCCAGTTAATCAAGCAGTAGTAGAAGCGAACCCTGATTGGGCAATGGAAGCGGGTGAAGATTACGTAACCAACGGACCATTCGTCTTATCTGAATGGAATCATTCGAGTGATTATGTATTGACTAAGAATGAAAATTATTGGGATGCAGACAATGTTTCATTAGAAACTGTCAATGTACAAATGGTAGAATCTGAAGCAACTGCTAATGCAATGTATCAAGCAGGTGAATTAGATTACTTAGGATCACCATATAATAGTGTTTCATTAGATGCGATTGATACTTATAAAGCAGATGGAGCATTAAATATCTCTGACTATGCTGCTATTTATTGGTACAAAGTGAATACAACCGATGAAGTAATGTCTAATGTGAATATTCGTAAAGCTTTAGCTTTAGCTATTGACCGTCAAGGTTTAGTAGACAATATTACGAAAGGTGAACAAGAACCGGCATTAGGTTATGTTCCACAAACAATTGCTGGGTTTGAAGAAGACCGTGGTTACTTCAAAGATGCTGATTTTGAACAAGCTAAAGAATATTTAGCAAAAGGTTTAGAAGAGTTAGGATTAAAAGATCCGAGTGAATTAACTGTTAAAATCTCAATTAATACATCAGAAGCGCATTCAACAATTGCGCAATATATCCAAGAAGGTTGGGCAAGTAATTTAGGTATTAACGCTGAAATTGATAATTCTGAATGGCAAGTTTATCTAGATAAATTATCTGCTTTAGATTATCAAGTAGGACGTTTAGGTTGGATTGCAGACTACAACGACGCTTCTTCATTCTTAGGAATGTATGATTCTGTAGACAATGGTAACAATGATACGGGTTGGTCTAATGAGGAATATACTAAATTATTAAAAGAAGCAGAGTTAGAAACGGATCTTGATAAACGTACAGAATTATTGAAACAAGCTGAGGCTGTCATGATTGAAGAAATGCCAGTTATCCCATTGTATTACTACACTAACTTATCAGTTAAGAAAGACAATATTAAAAATATGGAACCTGATGCATTAGGTAACCTTGATTTGAAAAATGTCGTAGTTGAATAAAATATAACGGAATGAATGAGGACTGGGCAGGAACTTAATAATTTCTGTCCAGTTTTGTATCGTTATATCATTGCGCAGTGGGTAAATGGCGTGAACTGGTATTTTTCAGACTTGTTTGATACCTACTTCTTACTGTGCGGGGGTGGGCATATGAAGCGAAAATCAATCGGTTTTCTACTTCTTGCCTACGCCCATTTCGTGTTGCTTTATTAAACGGTGGCGCAAACTTTTGATAATATAAGTCTAGTGGTAATAAGTCAAGAGAAAA
>NZ_KV805622.1:0-245 GCF_001811625.1 Globicatella sp. HMSC072A10
CCCCGATGAATCATCGGTGTGTTTTGTGACGAACGTTTTCCCGACTGATTTTCTTTCCAAGATAACCCGGCATACTTGGCAATTTTTGCTTGAGAATCAAAGCGTTCAATCTGTCCGATTTCAGCGATGATTCCAGCAGCATAGACCGGACCAATACCAGGAATAGAAGTTAAGCACTGATATTCTGGTAGGATTTGAACAATATCTTCAATCCCTTTGTCGAGCTCTTTGATTGCTTTTTCAAG
>NZ_KV805623.1:0-230 GCF_001811625.1 Globicatella sp. HMSC072A10
GATGCTAAGCGGAGTGGACAGGTGATAAAAGAACTCTTAGGCGACTACTCGGGGTATGTTCATTGTGATATGCATGCGGCTTATCGTCAACTCGAGAATGCGAAATTAGTCGGTTGTTGGGCCCATGTGCGACGAAAATTCTACGAAGCGACACCCAAGCAGTCGAAAGAGAGTTTGGGAGCAGTTGGTTTAGACTATTGTAATCAGCTATTCCGCTTAGAAGAAGCATG
>NZ_KV805624.1:0-24629 GCF_001811625.1 Globicatella sp. HMSC072A10
GAGTAGCAGTTTTCTCTACTGTCATACCTGGTTCTTGAGGTGAGTTAGCCATATATAGGGTATTGCCATCTAAATACGTTCCTTCTTTTGTATTATATGTAGTTACAACAGCTTCCCCTTTTTCATCAAAACTTAACTCCGCATAAAACGACTCATCTGTGACATAGCCTGAAGGGGCTTTTGTTTCTTTTATCGTATAGGTTACATTAGTTTTTAAACCTGTAAATATCACTTTACCTTCAGCATCAGAAGTAGCCGTATGAACCTCAGTTAAATCATAATCATTAGTTGCTGTAAACTCCGCACCTGCTAAAGGATTTTTCGAAGTATCAAATTTATGAAATTCATAGGTTGCTTCGTCAAAATCCGCATCCGCTTCTGCATTTAATGGATAAATAAACGCATTAGCCGTTACCCAAGAACCTCCTGCTTCAATTTTAGCGGAGTTTTTAAACGCATCTTGAGTATTGGGATCTCCTTTAGTATAAACTTCAATAATATATGAATCTCTTCCTGAATCTAAGTTTATATTAAATGATCCTGCTGAGACATTAGCACCACCTAAAAATTCACCTAATTCATAACCTAAACTTTCATAGACTGTTGTAGCAGTATAAACTTTATAAGATTCAATCGTCATGTTGCCTGACTGCACTTCATCAGTTAAACTTAACACTGGCATATTAGCTTGTTGTGGATTAACAATAATGACCCACTTATGTAACCCAGTCTCTGGATCATATGAAACTGGATATTTGGCTAAACCACGGTTAAAGAAACCACTATTTGTAAATTGGATATTGGATTTTGCAGTAATAGTCTTATCACCAGTTATAAAGTTGAAAGAATATTCCCCAGAACCCTGTGTAAACTCACTTCTGTCAGCTTCACGTTCAAAAGATAAGGTTCCTTTAATATTGTTATATTTTGTAACATTATCATTCAAAGTTACTGTGACAGTTCTAGTTGTAGCATCAATGTCCATCGTCCCGATTACAATCCCATTGGCGGACTTGACAGGGATATCAGTATCGTTTCCTATTGAAGATAGTTTCTCATCGTATACTATCGAAAAGCTATCTCCTGGTTGCACAGTATCAGGAAGTGTAAACTCTGCGTAAACAGAGACATTATGATCATTCGAACCGTCTCCACTTTCGAAATTTTCATCCATTGTGACATTCGTAACGATATTCTCGCCTGAAATATCTTCAGCATTTGCTAGCAAGATTTCTTTACCTGTGAATATCTGAAAAAATAAAAATAAGAAAGTTATCAATTTATGTACATGATAAAACCTATTTTTTCTATACTCCATGCTCTTCCCTCCTAAAAATCTTTTAAATAAATAAAGAGTCTATTTTTATAATGTATTTAATCCACTTATTATTTTAGAACATATTTGAATCGAATTTTCTATCATTATCTAATTCATCATTTTGATAAACTTTGTTTGTTACAAGCAATGTAGTTTTAAACAATAAGTTCTGGTTTATAATTATCTCATTTTCTAAGATTAAAATAATAATTGTGGTTGAGACCGAAGTTCCTTCGCAAATTATCACTACAAACAACATTACTAATGAAATAATTCTTTTTCGAACAAAAGTCAGATTCAGTATTTTAATACTTGCATCAGATGCACATTATACAAATTCCATATAGTAAAGTAGATTTCACACTATTATACATAATAAAAATAAATTATATTAAAATTTATTAATCATTCCCCCTTTAAAGCTAAATGATTTATAGTACGTCAACTTTATTTTTAGACTCCCTATCAGTTTAAAAATAGCATAGCAATAAGCTTTTATCAATATTATTTAGTATTCTTAACAAATTCTTAAAAAGTTAATATTACATTTGCTGTTTTTTGTTCACTAGATTAAATTTAGATTAAATTTAAAATTTAATTTAACAATCAGAAAGGAAATTGCAAAACGATGATTGTAACTTAATAGGTCTGCTTTTCCTAGATAAAAATAAATAACAGCATCAAGTCTTCTTCATTATAAGAAAATTCAATGCTGTTATTTTTTATTCACTTAACTATAGCGAAGTTATCATATAAAGAAATGAGCCACTTTCTTTATAATCTTCTTTTAAACTCATGGTAGTCGAATTGATTAATGATGCTGAGGTTATTTTGAGGGTCAACTGCCATAATTTTGGCTAAGGGCATGCCATTAAAGGTATTGGTCTTTACCATCGAATAGATTGCCATATCACAGAAGATAAGCTTGTTACCGATTGCGAGTGGTTGGTCAAACGAATAAGTTCCAATGATGTCCCCTGCTAAACAAGTAGGTCCGCCAAATTGATAGGTATAAGATTTTTCATTGGGTTGTCCTGAACCAATAATATGTGGTCGATAAGGCATTTCAAGTACATCTGGAATATGACAAGTAGCAGACGTATCTAAGATGGCGTTGGTAACGCCTTGATTATGCGTAATGTCCAATACCGATGCGACTAAGTAACCCGCATTTAAAGCGACGGCTTCACCTGGTTCTAAATAGACGGTCAAGTCATATTTAGTCTGCATATGATGAATTAAGCGAATTAAGCGTTCCATATCATAGCCCGGACGGGTAATATGATGGCCACCGCCAAAGTTTAACCACTTCATTTGATATAATAAGTCCCCAAATTGGGCTTCGACGGCTACTAAAGTTGTCTCCAAATCATCAGCGTCTTGTTCACATAAATTATGGAAATGTAAGCCCTCAATCCCTGTTAAATCTTGTCCTTCAAAGTCGGTGACTAAGATTCCTAAGCGCGAACCTGGTGAGCAAGGATCATAGATTGCGTGCCCTTCTTGGGTGGAAACATTGGGATTAACTCTCAAACCAAAACTAGCCTTTGTTTGATTCTTTAAGTGCTTAAATCGATTCCATTGTGTAAAGGAGTTAAACACAATATGGTCAGCAATAGACAATAATTCATTTATTTCCTCATCACGAAATGCCGGCGAATAGACATGAACTTCGCCTGGGAAATGTTCATGTCCTAAACGTGCTTCATAAATCCCTGAAGCGGTCGTACCATCTAAATATTCTGCCATCATCGGATAATAATGATACATCGAGAAGGCTTTTTGAGCGAGTAATATTTTACACCCCGTCGCGCTTTTAACTTCTTGTAAGATTTCTAAATTATGACGTAATAAATTTTCTTCGACCACAAAGGCAGGCGTTGCCACTTGATCAACGGCCCATGGAATGTTCATCTCCGTCATCTTAGTCCACCAATACAGGGTTGAAGTCTTCTTGCCAAGGTAAGCCCCATTCATTTAAAGCGTCCATAAAAGCATCAGGGTCTAACTCTTCTACATTATGAACACCAGGTTTGGCCCAGGTACCATTCAAGACTAACATGGCACTAATCATCGCCGGTACACCTGTCGTATAAGAAACGGCTTGCGAACCAACGTCACGATAACATTCTTGATGGTCACAGATATTGTAAACATAGTATTTCACTGGTTGGCCATCTTTAGTTCCTTGATAGATACAGCCAATATTGGTTTTACCGACGGTACGCGGACCTAAGGTTGAAGGGTCTGGTAAAACTGCTTTTAAAAATTGAATTGGTACAATCTCACGTCCTTCGAACATAATTGGTTCGATCGAGGTCATCCCTACATTTTCTAAACATTTTAGGTGTGTTAAATAAGATTGACCAAAGGTCATGAAGAAACGAATCCGTTTGATGCCTTTAATGTTTAAAGCTAATGATTCTAATTCTTCATGGTGTAATAAATACATATCTTTTTCGCCTACTTGGTCGAAGTGATATTCACGTTTGATTTCCATAGGTTCAGTTTCAATCCACTCGCCATTTTCCCAATAAGAACCTTTGGCAGATACTTCACGGATATTGATTTCTGGGTTAAAGTTAGTCGCAAATGGATAACCATGGTCGCCGCCATTACAGTCTAAAATATCGATGTATTCAATTTCATCAAAATAATGTTTTTGTGCGTATGCGGAGAAGACGCCTGTGACACCTGGATCGAAGCCTGAACCTAAAATAGCGGTAATGCCTGCTTCTTCAAATTTTTGTCGATAAGCCCATTGCCATTTGTATTCAAATTTTGCTTCATCTTTTGGTTCATAGTTTGCCGTATCTAAATAATGCGTTTTGGTAGCTAAACACGCATCCATAATGGTTAGGTCCTGATATGGTAATGCTAAGTTGATGACGATATCGGGTTGTTCTTGTTCGATTAAGGCGATTAATTGATCCACATCGTCCGCATCAACTTGAGCTGTGGTAATAATCGTCCCTTTTCCATCTAGTTTTTCTTTTAATGCATCACATTTTGACTTTGTACGCGAAGCAATACATAACTCTGTAAACACCTCACTATTTTGCACACATTTATGTGCCGCAACGCTCGCAACGCCACCTGCTCCGATAATTAATGCTTTTGCCATTTTCATTCCTCCTTGGTTCTTATCTATATTATTTTATTTTTGGTCTCTTTTATATTATTGATTAACTGATTCTTTGTCTTAATACTATGCTATTGTTATTGAAAGCGATTCAGAAAGCATTTTGTTTAACTAAATCAAATTAGTTAAAGGCTAATAAGATTTCTCGTATGATTTTGGTTGCTAAAGCAGTTGATGCCCCACTCAAATCATAATGTGGGGATAACTCATTTACATCAATTGCCACGACATTTAATTGGGCAATATCGATAATCGCTTTTAATAAGGTCATAAAGTCAATGCCTCCGGCTTCTGGTGTACCCGTTCCTGGAAATGAAGAAGGGTCTAAGACATCAAGATCAATTGTTAAATAAACGGGTTTATCTTTTAAATCTGCTATCGCTTTTGGTAAGCCACTAAGATCAAATTTCGTTAAATGCGTATGTTCATTCGCAAATTCGAATTCCGCTTTTTCACCAGAACGAATCCCCAATTGGTAAATCCGGTCATCGCCTACAATATCCCAAAGACGCCGGATAATCGTAGCATGAGATAATTCAGCACCTAAGTATTCCTGACGTAAATCCGTATGGGCGTCTAATTGAATCACGCAAACATCGGGGTATTTTTCAGCGACTGCTCTAAATTGACCTAAAGTCACTAGATGTTCGCCACCAATCATTAACGGTCTCTTCCCTGCTGCTAGAATTTCACGAGCATGATTTTCAATATCTTGTAAGGCTAAATCCACTCTGCCGAAAGATAATTCTAAGTCTCCAGAATCAAATATTTTCACTTCTGATAAATCTTTATCCTGATAAGGACTATAAGTTTCTAAACCAAAAGAGTCATGGCGAATCGCTTTCGGCGCAAAACGAGTGCCAGGTCGATTCGAGGTGGTTGAATCATATGGTGCACCAAAAATGACGGTAGTCGCTTCTTCAAAGCTTGCATCGCAAGCGATAAAGGTTTCTATATTAGGTTTCATATTAGGACAACTCCTTTAAATAATTAGGTAAGGCAAAAGCTGCTTGGTGTAAAGGCAAATTATAATAAATGGTTTCAATCTGTTCGCGGTTAAGACGGACATTGGCTTCATCAACTTGCCAACTCGTTCCTTTAGAAGAAAAACCAGCTAAGATATAACCTGCTGCATAGGACGGTACTGAAATCATATACGTCTCATTGATTGGAAAAACTGCTTTTAAGCGACTCATAACATGTTTAAATGCTTCGACATCTTCGTTATAAAAGCCATTTACTTGTTGTGACAATAATATTCCTTGTTCTGTTAAAGCGTTATAACAATTACCGTAAAATTCACGGGTAAATAAGGATTCATTTAAACCAAAGGGATTGGCTGAGTCGACAATAATTAAGTCATAAGTATTTTCACAGTGGCGTACAAATTTTAAAGCATCCTGAATGTATAAACTTACTCGCGGATCATCAAAACAGGGTCGGGTTTCTGGTAAATGTTCTTGGCAAATTTCGACTAAGCGTTGATCCAATTCTACTACATCAATATTTTCAATCGATTGATACTTTTCTAATTCACATAATACGCCACCGTCGCAGCCACCGATGACTAAGACATTTTTTATGTTGGGATTAGCTGATAGTGGGACATGCGCCATCATTTCAGAGTAGAAATACTCATCTTTCTCCGTCGTAATTAACTCGCCATCGAGCGTTAAAATGCGACCATACTCTCTCGAGTCTAAAACCGCGACATGTTGGTATTCCGTTTGTTCGGTGTGGACGACTTTTTGCACATTAATGCCTAATTTGACATCTTCTTGATGATAATCATCGAACCATAATTCCATATTATTCCCCCTTTGATGTTTGTTGGTTGGTTTGGGTATGTTGTTGCTTTGCTGGCTAGGATATTGATAGCCTGTTTTGATTTTTGCTTGAGCAATTTATTCTGCGAATGGATGAGTCGCTAATTTAATGGGTTGGTATGCAAGTGTTGCGCTCGCATCATAGTTAGTGCTTTTGTTCCATTCATTAAAAGGTTAAGGAACGCTTTTCTTAAGTTTCGTTGCAAAAATATATTTAGCGACTTGATTAGTACTAGGTTCACCCCATTATAATGCTTGCTTCACGACTTGCTTAGTACTGGTTCGGCCATTACATTGCTTATTTCACGACTTGAATGTTTTGTAAGGTTGGGTCTTCCGTTCCCATTAAGAAACATCCTTTGGCACGAGCATACTCAATATGATCGATGATTTCTTGAGTAATGAGTTCTCCTGGCGCCACAATCGGAATGCCTGGTGGATAGCACATGACCATTTCGCCGGCAATTCGGTTGACACTTTCAGCTAACGGTAGTGGATATTTTTCTGAGAAAAAGGCTTTACGTGGTGAAATAGCCACCTCAGTTTTCGCAATATCAAAGACTAACAAGTCTTTCTTCGTTCTCTTAAAGCGACGACGAATTTCGGCTAAGGCACTTACAAGTCGTTCAATATCATGGATTCGATCTCCTACAGAAATATAGGCTAAGATATTGGCGGAATCGCCAAACTCAATTTGGATATCATATTCATCACGTAATAAGTCATAGACTTCAATACCTGTTAGTCCGGTATCGGTGGTTTTAATACTTAATTTGGTTTGGTCAAAGTCAGCAATCCCATGACCGTCAATAATTTCTTTTGAATAGGCGTAATAATCACCGATCGCATTAATTTCATTACGAGCATAATCAGCCAATTCTTGAACCTTATTAAAGGTAGCTGCCCCATTTAAAGCCAAATGGCTACGTGCTAAGTCTAAACTGGCCATTAATAAATAAGAGGCGGAAGTGGTTTGAGTCAAGGTAATAATATTTCTGACATATTCCGGATCTATTTCATTATTCACTAATAAAAAAGAAGATTGGGTCAAAGAGCCACCTGATTTATGCATGGAAACAGCAGCCATATCGGCACCGGCAGCCATTGCTGAAATCGGTAAATGCTTGCCGAAATAGAGATGGGTGCCATGGGCTTCATCGACTAATACTTTTAATCCATGTTGATGTGCTAGGTCGGTGATGCCTTTTAAGTCGGACGCAATGCCATAATAGGTCGGATTATTCACTAACACAGCTACTGCTTCTGGATGGTTTAAAATCGCCTGTTCAACGTATTCAAGTGGCATACCGGTTGAAATTTCTAATTCAGCATTATAGGGCGTTTCCACATAGACTGGAATGCTACCACACATGACGAGGGCATTAATCACGCTTTTATGTACATTGCGCGGTAAAATAATTTTTTGTCCTTCTTTTACTACTGAATAAACCATATTTTGTACGGCCGAGGTGGTGCCATTGACCATAAAAAAGGCATGCTTGGCACCAAATGCTTCAGCCGCTAATTGCTCGGCTTCTTTAATGACCGATACAGGATGACTTAAGTTATCTAATAATTCCATTGAATTGGCATCCATCGTGATGGCTTTTTCACCAATAAAAGCTTTTAGCTCACTATTTGAACGACCTCTCTTATGTCCAGGCACATCAAATGGCACAATACGTCGTCGCTTTAATTCATGTAATGCCTCTACGATCGGCATTCTTGTTTGATCCAATCTATTTCACTCCTTTGGGTTAACCGTTTATGATTCTTAATAAGTTGTCAAATTTTGGTAGTTTTATATTTGAGCCTGCTCATTCAAATACGGATGCGGTGATTGCATTGATGAGACTGCTCAATTAATTGCGGATGCGTTTGTTGCAATAGCTTCGTTCAAATATAATTGACTACCCTTTGTGTCTATTTTTTACAAAAAAATAGACCAAGCATTTTCTGCCTGGTCTACAATTATCTACATTCGTTTTTAATAAATTAAAAATACGTAAACTCTTATGAGGACACACGGAACCCCTTAAAGTTCATTTGTAGAACGAAGAGTCTATATAGCGCAATACTTTTACTACTCTTACTATCGTTTTCACAAGCACAATGCCTCAACATTATGTTATAAAAAATTTGAGTCGACAGATAACTATCCATCTCTTCAATAGACCCCTTAAAGAGTCCGTTTACTACTTCAAACCTGTTCTTAATAAACAGCAATAAGTTTGGCAAAAGTGTTGACTCGCCGCTCTCGTTCGCAGTGTTCGTTCACTGACATGCTAAATATTAACATTCAATAAATAACATGTCAATTGTATTTTTAGTTTTATTTTTATATGGGGATAAGTGTTCGTGTTTTTAAGCTTCCAATTCGATGCGTAGGCTAATGTTTAGAAAGCTCGTAATTTTAGGGTGGTGGTTTGATTTATTTGCGCCACACATAAGCTTCTGCATTTTATGATATTTTAAAGACGTGTGTTTTTAATTTTATGGAAATGCGTCCCGCTTTTATGATAAGAATTAGCCGTTTTACACTTGGTTATATAATACTCACCGTAATCCTTCATTTTCAAAAGCTAAAATAACCCCTACCGCAACACAATACGATAGGGATTTGCTTGGCATTTATTCACCATATACGGTCTGGATTAACTGGTCCAAATCCAATTCATCATGATGATAAATTTTTTGGTCGACCATCGATAGGTCTTGCGCAGGATAATGGGTGTCGATGTAACCGATACAGTACATGCCCGCTGCTTTAGCGGCCCGAGCGCCATTGTGTGAATCTTCAATGACGATGCACTGTGAAGGTTCCATTTCCAATAATTTGGCTGTGTGCAAATAAATCCCAGGGTCTGGTTTAGATAAATTAATCGCTTCACCACTCACTAAGAAATCAAAATAGTCTTGTGCATTTAATACATCAACGGTTTGTTGAATTTCTTTCATTCCCGATGAAGAGGCGATGGCGAGACGAAAACCATGGGCTTTTAATCTCTTTAATAAATCTAAAATCCCTGGATAAAAAATGAGCCCGTCATCCTCATCCAATTGTTCCTTATAAGCCATCATTTTTTCAGTCAGTTCAGCCGGTGTACTATCAATTTGGAAATCTGCAATAATTCGAGTCCAAGTATAAGTATTAGTGGTGCCAATAAACTGGTTGGTATACTCTTGATCAACTTCATGACCATAATCGTTGACAACGCGTTGAATTGCTAAGGCATAATACTTTTCAGAGTCAATTATTACCCCGTCCATATCAAAAATAAAAGCTTTCATGTGCTCCTCCTCGTGTTAATTTTACTTTCATTTTACTGTAATGTTAAGCTTTAATAAAGCTAAATCCATTTTATAGGGATACTTCTCTTTTCAAAATTTTTAGGAAAATCAAGTGTCTTTTTCACTTAAACTTTGTTAAGATTAAGCTATGCTTATTAAAGGAGACGATATGCAGTGAAACAATTTATTACAAAATTACCAGGGCTAGCCATCGCTTTATTAGTAGCCTTGGTCGCTTGGTACCTTGGTAAATTATTCCCTTTAGTCGGAGGACCCGTCATCGCCATTTTTCTAGGAATGCTACTCAATCAGTGGGTATCCAACCAATCACAGTTCACTGATGGTTTAAATTTTAGTTCAAAATACATTTTACAAACAGCCGTCGTGTTATTAGGATTTGGCTTGAATCTCAATCAAGTGCTAAAGGTGGGATATAGTTCGCTACCAATTATCGTAAGTACGATTTTAACCTCTTTATTGATTGCGTATCTTGGCTATAAATTATTTAAAATCGATCGTGATACGGCGATTTTAGTCGGTGTTGGCTCTTCAATTTGTGGTGGTTCTGCGATTGCGGCAACGGCACCGGTTATTGATGCGGAAGAATCCGATGTGGCACAAGCCATTTCAGTCATCTTCCTATTTAATATTTTGGCGGCGATCCTGTTCCCCATTTTAGGGCAAATATTAGGCTTATCGAATGAAGGGTTCGCGATATTCGCCGGAACAGCGGTTAATGACACCTCTTCAGTGACAGCTACTGCGACCGCTTGGGATGCGATTCATCATTCCAATACACTTGATAATGCCACCATTGTTAAACTAACCCGAACACTGGCAATCATTCCGATTACATTGGTTTTATCTTATATCACTAATCGCCAAACAAGTAATGGACAATCATTCAGTTTTAAACGTGCTTTTCCTAAATTCTTATTGTATTTTGTACTCGCATCCTTATTCACAACCTTATTTGACAGCTTAGGCATTAACATGGCCCTATTCAGCTCATTCAAAACTCTGTCTAAATTCTTTATTATTATGGCTATGGCTGCGATTGGTATGAAAACCAATATTAGCAAATTAATCCGTTCAGGTGGTCCCGCTATATTATTAGGTGCCCTTTGTTGGATTAGTATTACGATTGTGTCTTTAGTAATGCAGTCATTAATGGGAAGTTGGTAATAGGTCGATACGTGTTTATCAGGGAATGAATAACGAGTAACTAGATAGCTCTTGAATCATAATGTTTAATTTTAAACTGATAGAGTCGTGAGCCATTATTCTTAATAATTAGCAAAAAGAACCTTGAGTCATAACGCTTAGTTTTAAACTGATAGAGTCATAAGTCATTATTCTTAATGATTATAAAAAGAACCTTGAATCATAACACTTAGTTTTAAATAGAGAGATTATAAACTCTCGTTAACCGCTAGAACCTTACCTATGAAACCTATTTATGCGAAAACTAGCCTAAATATGCCTCATTCCGATTATCGTAATGTTTAAAATACAAACAGCACCCCTTCATGATGTGGACACTAACTGTCGCACAGTTGATGAGGTGCTGTAATTTATTATAGTATTGAATTGCGGTTATGAATAGCGTACCAGTCGTTTGAAAAATCTTTTACTGCTTGTACAATATTAACATCAGCTACAAGCTTATCTAAAACTTCAGTGCCTAATGTAACATATTCAGAGCCTGAATTTACTGATTCTAATACTTGATAAATGTTTTTATAACTTGCACCTAGTATTTTACTTGAACTACTACTATTAATAATATTTCCATTTATCTGAGATACTACTTCAAACGGGTTGGTACCCAAATTTTGCATTCGATTAATATAAGGAGCAATAAAATCAACATTCCATTCTGATGCTAAAATTCCTTGAATACTTGAATACACTGCCGTTGCTGTTATTTTTATTTGTTCCTCTTTTAATTTTTTTATTGCCATTAACCCATTTCTGCTAACAGGAATTTTAATAAAAGCTTTTTCATCTACCTTTTCTAAAATATTAAATGCATCTTCTAATATTCCATTGTAACTATCAGATATTACTTGAATATGTAAACTTCTATTTGTTCCTATTAACTTACGAATATTTTTCATATGATCGAAAAAATCAATATTTCCTTCTTTTTTTAATATGCTAGGATTAGTGGTTACACCCTCGATAGGTAAATATTCTAAATATTCTTCAATTTTCGATATATTTGCTGAATCTATCAATAATTTCAAATTTTTCCCTCCTAATTGTCTAATGAAAAACCATCAAACTTATCGATAATTAGATCGGTTGCTGATAAATCTTGTTTAGGATAATCTGGATTTTCAAAACCAATGCAATACATTCCAACGGCCTTTGCTGCTAATGAACCATTTTTAGTATCTTCAAAAACTATACATTTTGATGGTTCTATATTTAATAATTCAGCGGTCTTTAGAAATACGTCTGGGTGTGGCTTAGAATTTTCAACTTCCTCACCACTCACTAAACACGAAAAATATTGTATTAAATCTAACTCATGTAAATTTCTAATAATTTCATGCTTTGGAGATGATGAAGCAACAGCTAATTTATTTCCTTTAGAATAAATGTCTTTAATAAATTTTTGTACCCCTTTTATCGGTTTAACTCCATCTCTTTCAATCATTTCATTTCTTTTTCTATTCATCTCAGAAATATAATAATCTATCCCTTTTTCTAAATTTAATTCATTTTTCATTGTTGACCACATATATTCATATGTTGTACCCATAAATTGATATTGATAGCTAATTGGCATTTCTTTTCCTGATTCTTTTAATATTTCCGTTTTGGATTCCAGATATGTATACTCTGAATCAACTATTACACCATCCATATCAAAAATAACGTATTTCATCCTAATCTCCTTTACTCTAATTTTCTTATAAATGAAATTTTACGTTTTATTTGTATAAAGCAATTTCTGTTCCTATTTGAATGTCATCAATTTGCTTATCTTCAACGTATAATGTTCCTGCCAATTCTGCTACTTTTTCACCAGTAAAACGAATCGTTATATGTCCTAGGTCTTCTAAGTTCTTTTTAACAGCATTTCCCACTGCTGTTACGATATACTCCTGATTATTAATTCGTAATTTCATTCCTGGTTCAATTTCTCCATCTAAAGGATTTACAATTATATTGAATGTATAATCAGCTAGTTCAGCTGGTGCATTTTCCCCAAATAAAACAACCATTTTTTCTTCAATAAACATTTTTGCTTCCGATCCAATATTAACGACTTTTGTTTGATAAATTGCCATCTAAATCTTCCTTTACACTATTGATATAATCCAAAACTTGCTAACCATGCGACTAAAACTCTAGGTACTCCATTTAAGAATCTTGAATATAACACTGCTGGAACTCCTACTTCAACTGTTTTTGATTCAGCCTCAGCTAAACCTAATCCGACCGGAATAAAATCACATCCATTTTGGGTATTAATTGCAAACAATGCAGGTAATGCTAAATGTGGTGGAATTATACCTTTTCCAATTTGCACACCAATTAAAGTTCCAACTATTTGAGAAATTACCGCTCCAGGTCCTAATAATGGTGATAACACAGGGATAGAACATACAAAACCAATCAGAATTAGTCCCCAAATATTGCCTGCTAATGGGGCTAAAATGTTCGCTATCCACGTACCAACACCTGATGCTTCAATTATTCCAATTAACATTGATACGAAGGCCATGAATGGAATGACTGTATTTAACATAGTTTGAACAGCTTCTCTAGCTGCCTGATTAAAGATTGATACTACTTTACCTGCACCCATACCAATTTTCGCAATTAATCCAGGATTCGTAGTCTGCTCCGTAATTTTTTTAGTCGTATCATATTTACTTATATTTGGTGTTTCATTATTAACATTTGCAGTTGTTAGTTCAATCTCATTTTCTTCAGCTAACTGGATTTGATTTAATCCTACATTTGAAACATAAATATCTTCAGTAATGTATTGAGCTAGTGGTCCAGCTTTTCCCGTTGCGATAACGTTTAATGTAGGAATTCCTTTTTTTGGATAAATTCCACATCTTAAAGTACCACCACAATCAATAATCGCAAGTGCTATTTGATCATCAGGAATAGATGTTTTAAATCCATTTACTGC
Source organism: Globicatella sp. HMSC072A10 (assembly GCF_001811625.1). NCBI lineage: Bacteria > Bacillati > Bacillota > Bacilli > Lactobacillales > Aerococcaceae > Globicatella > Globicatella sp. HMSC072A10. Next base: position 13,737 of record NZ_KV805624.1, read on the forward strand.
TTCCATCCCTGTTAACTCTTCAATTTTATTAGCAATCTCTGGTTTTTCACCACCACCTACAACGTAAATAAATTTATTTCTCTCCTCAGTAGGTGTGATAATTAAAGGTCCTCCAAATCCACCATTTCCCTTAGTTACCTTAATACTTTTATAGGTTGTCATATAAAAATCTCCTTTACGCTTTTACTGTTTTTTCTAAAACGACACCTTGTTGTTTCATTAATCTTTCGGTTATGAAATCTGTCGTCCATCCACCAATAGCATTCATTACCAAACCTACTAATAAATATCTAATAGCTAATTCAGCGGTGTTTAATCCTAGAGCTTCAATACCTTGAGCAATCCCAAGCCAAACAAATAATTCGCCTGGATTAATATGTGGAAAAACACCATTGCTTGTATGACAAAATTGCATTTGTGATGCAATAAATCCTGGTTTATAAAATTCTGGAAGGAATCTTCCCATGGTCATAGACATTGGATTACCTAACATAAATGCTGAAACAAAAGGTAAAATCATATATCTTGTTATCCAATTTGAATTTGAGGCTTCAGCTAATTTATTAACACGCTCTTCTCCTAATAGTGCTACAAAAGCATTCATAGCAACCATTAAGATAAGTACTAGAGGGACAATAGATCCCATCCAACTTATAAATGTGTTTGCACCTGCCTGGAATAAAGAAATAAATCCTTCTGCAAATTTAACTAAAAAATCCATATTATACACTTCCTTTTAATTTATTTAAGAGCTGATTGGTTTTTAATTTGGTATTGAAGACTAAATCCGATAGTGGATCACGAGTCTGATTCTCTTCATAATCGCCAATTTCTAATTTTATAAATAGGTCTCGAGCATCTTCCATTGCAATCTGTGTCAACTTATTTTCTTTTCTCACTAATGGATGCTTAGAATCAATAAAATGTAAATCTTGTCCAATATATTGAGTTAAAGGTTTAAACTTTGCTATCACTGAAATTCCTTGCATTTTCTGAGCCTCGATGATTTTAGCACTTTCATCGATAGCGAACATAACAATAGTTCCTGAAGAAATTTTTCCTGGTCTCGTGCCAATTGCTACTTTTCCTTTTTCTCTAAGTTGTTTATATACTCTATTAAAATGTTTAATTTGAGATAGTCCAAGAATAAATTGCAATAAGTATGCTCCTAATGCTAGCAAACTTAATAAAATTACATGATTCATTTCATCATTCCTTTACTAAAATAACGATTAAATTCTTCAACTGAATCCATTCTTATTATTCGTTCTTTTAATTGTGGATTTTGTCCAATTCCAAATATAAAATCATATAAATCTAATAAATCATTATCATCATTTTGAATATTGTTTGGAATAGCCACTAATAAAATCAATTCAACTGATTCATTATCTAAAATTACTGTATTTTCTAATACACCTATTTTTATTATTATTTTTTTACTAGTATAGTTTAATTCATGAGGGAAAATAATACCATTATTGTTAAGTACTGGAGCTTTTCGATTAAATAATCTTTCCTTAAAGTCATAGTCAATTAATTTTTCTTCCCTTAATTCTGAAACCATTTTTGTAATTACTTCCTCATATGTTGAGGATGAATATCTATTTAAAAAAACTAATGTCTTATCTCCTAAATTATTTCGATCAACTTTTAATTTTCCCCATTCCAAAGCAAGGTAGTCGTCTTTAAAAATATTAGTTAATCTAATAGTCGGAATTTCTTGAGGAATATTTTTTAACGGTATAGTTGTGATAATTGCGAAATATTTTGATAAGTCTTCATTTTCATAATTACTTTCAGAAAATTGTACAATTTTAATATTTTGACCTACTACTTTTTCAATTTGTCTACGGATCATACCAGCCGTTGCTTTACCTGTATTACAAATAATCGCAATTTCCTTTTTGGCTTTTTCTCCATCACTAGTTTTACTATCCAATTCATAGTAAAAAGCAAGAAAATTAGCTTCTACATCGCTTATGTGTGAATTAAAATACGTTTTTAAAACTTTTAAAGTATCTTTTGCTAACCGATAAGAGAAAGGATATTTCTTTTCAATTTCTCCATGAAATATATCTTCTATTTGATAATTGAAAATTAATCGATTATTCAAAAATGCAAGGTGTTTAGACAAGTCATTAAAAAAATTATCTTCATCAATTTCAATCATAAAATAATTTTTTATTGTCCCCATTATTAATTGAAATGACTCTAGGAGATAATCATTCTCCATTAATTGACTAATAGAAATATTAATACTATTTCCGTTAATACATAAAGGAAATGTAATAAAATCTTTTTCATATTCATTCAAAGTAATTGTAAATTCCGTTTCAATATAAAGTATTATTTCGTTATACAACTGAGAATTCTTTATATAATTCACATATTTTGGAATAGGTTTAGTAAGATGTTGATTGTTTCTAATCCTACAAATCGTTAATTCTAAAACTTTTAAAAGAAAATGAGCATCTTGTTTTCGAAAAGAATATTTATTCTGTAATCCGAGAATCATATCAATATGTTCTTGATTAATATTCTTAAATTCAAAAAAATCAATACAATGATAAATTCCAAACAACCTTAAGTTTAGCTCTTCCCCTTCTAATTTTATTCCTTTATTTGGAACACTAATAATTTGTACTCCATAATCATTTGTTAACTTCTTTATTGTTTTTAAATCATTACTAAATGTCCCTCTACTTACGCCTAACTCTTCAGATAGGTCTAAGGTAATTATATACTTTTCTTCTTCTAATAATCGTTTAATGATATAGGCTTGACGTTTATCCGACGAATTAAAATCTGTTTGGAGTTTTATTGATCCACCCATAATTCTTTCAAATTCTGAATAATTGAGTATCTCAATTCTAAAATAATTGTTTTTCTCAGTAATATGAGCTATTTGGCTCATTTCACTGTTTAACTGATTAATTGAGTTTTTGATTGTCTGTTGAGAATTTTGTAAATAATTTTCTAAATCATTGATAGAGACTGTATCATTTAAGAGTAAATAATTTAATAATTTATACCAACGATCAATTATACTCAACATGAATCACCTACCCTCTTGTTTTTCCTCCTGCGATGTTTAATGTCACACCTGTAATATAACTTGATCTTTTAGATAACATGAAACAAACTGCATCTGCTACCTCTGATAATTTACCTGATCTTCCCATAGGAATTGTACTTGTGTTAGAATATCCTGCTCGAAGTTCATCAACAGTTTTATTTCTAGTATATGCTAGTGCTTCTTCATAACTTAATGTTCTTAAACCAGTTTCTTCCATAATTCCAGGAGCTAAACCTACCACTCTAACATTTGATTTTCCTAATTCTTTAGCCCATGAACGTGTAAAACTATATACAGCCGCTTTAGTTGCAGCATATCCTGATTGGCCCTCCGAACCTTCTAATCCAGATTCAGAACCCATATTAACAATAACTCCCTCTTTTTTTTCGGCGAGAATTCGTCCCACTGCTTGAGCGCATAGATACAGCCCTTTTTGATTAATCGATACCATTTTGTCAAAAATTTTATCATTCAATTCATATTGACTCTCTGGTTCTTTTGTATCAATAAGTAACGCTGGTATATTAATTCCTGCGTTATTTACTAAACCATCGATAGTTCCCCATTTCTCAACAACTATTTTTACTCCATTTTCAACAGCTTCTCTTGATGAAACATCAACATTGACAAACAATAAATTTTCATGCTTTAAATCGCCTTCGTTAATATCAAAATTTGCAACTTTAATGTTTTCTTTTAACAATCCTTCAACAATACTTTTTCCGATTCCTGAAGAACCTCCTGTAACAACAACAACCTTATCCTCTAATTCTAACCAACTTGTCATGAAATTTCTCCTTTCGTCTCTTATTAACTTTAGTATATTAATAAAGCGCTATATAATTAAGCCAGACTTTTTTATCATTTCAAAAAATTAACTGTACGATTGGGAAATTTTCATAATAAGCACAGAAAAACTAAAATAGTCACCTTTGTATTTGTACTGCATCCATAAAGTTTTATTTCTGATTGGTGCTTGATTCTTGCGTAAAAATATGGTATCACGTTTTTTAGATATTTATTTCTTACACCTCAATCTGAAAGTGTTTCTCATTTTTTTCAGTTTTTAGATATATCACTCACTAAATCCTTCTGGGCACCCTAAAGGTTTTGAAAGATCAACAATACCTTATTCATGATAAATACAATTTAATTTAGCATTAGTGGATACATTTTTAATATGACAGTATTTCGTGTTCTTATGTTAGGACAGTTCGTGTTGAGGTCTATATACTAATACAGAATATTTAAAATCATCCTAAAAGTCTGTTTTTTGTATATTTTTAGGAATCCTCTCAACCCCAAAAGACTGAACTGACGTAAACATTTTTATGGTAGGCTCTTTGATTTAATACTATTATCGATAAAGTTCGATTAAACTTTCAAACTCATCCATTAATAGCTCTATTACTATTACTACTAATCTAATTTAAAATTAAGTTTAGTCATTAAATACCCCCTTCATCCGTGTCCGAATTTAGAGGGTAGAATATATTTCTACTTAACTAAGTATTATATTATTTTCCATAAACCTTCTGCTGATTTTTCATGATCACTTCTAACATTTCTTCATCTCGCAAAGCTGATAAATCCTCAACCAGTTGTGGTAATGTTATTTTCAAGGCTGAAATTAAAGTTAGTATGTCACTTTCTAAAGTTATTTTATGACTAGGCCAATCGGTTTCCAATAATAATCGCTCTCGTGGGACTTGAGTGACATAGGCCCGCCCTTTTTTAGTGGTTAACATACGAGAGTTAATTGATAAATAACATCCCATCTTAATTAAGCGGGTTAACTCATCACTCGTGCCACTGAACCAATGAATAATGGGAATGATATTTTCTTTCATGACATGACACGCTTCTAAAATATCTAAAACTACTGTCACGGATCGAACAGCATGAATCGATAAGATATACGGTTCTTGGCTATTTTGAGACTGACTTATAACTTGTTGGATGAGTTGCTTAAAAATACTTATTTGTAAGGCTTGAGGTACAACCGCTAATCGCTTGTCACTAAAGTCTAGCCCTATCTCGCCAATAAGATGTGTTTGTGATACCCATTTTTCAAACACTACTAACTCGCTTTCAGCCTGTTGTTGATTTTCAATCCACCAAGGATGAAACCCCAGTGAAACCTTATCAGGCTTAATGTCTTGCGTGATTAATCGTTCATAATCGGACGGTAGGACGGTTTGAGCCACCAGCTCCAACGATGCCTGTTCCATCTCCGTTAATAATTGTTGCCGCAAATGATCCTCTTTAATAAAATCAAAATGAAAATGCGTATCGATTAAATTGGTCATCCTCTCACCACCTTGAATTTGAAGTTAATTATTTCTCAATCGACATGCCGATGACCATGCCCAATAACATCCCTATAGACACACCTACGGCCAGATTGTCTTCACCTAAAAATGTTACGATGGCCGTTCCTAAACCCATACCGATAGCCATTCCTTCAGCCATATAATTTTGTTGTTCACTCGCTTCTTTCTTAGCGGTTTTTTTGTCGAATTTAGGTCCACTTTAAACGCCGCCATTTTGACGACCATTACAGCGCAAATCGCAACTAAGATTAAGGACAATAAAATTTTAATCGTACTCATTTATCTTCACTCCCCCCTTAAATAAAGTAAGTATCCATTTTAACTAACTGTCTTATTCTATGATTTTAGGAATGCCGTCATAGTCTTCCAAGCCTGCTAAGCGACGGATTACCTTACTTGCTAAAGTCATCCCCATAATCGGTGGCATATAACTAGTAGAACCTAAGGTATCAGCCTTTTTCACACTGCCATGACTTTCGATTTTGACCGCTTTTTCCTTTGAATAAAGCACTTCGACACCCTTAATGGCTAATTCTTTACATTCTAAACGAATGGTCTTTGACATCCGACAATAACTGGTGTTTTCAATATAATCAAATAATAACTGACTTGGATCTAATTTATTCGCCGCTCCCATTGATGACAATAGCGGCACTTGATGTTCAATACACCACTGAATAATCGCGACTTTTCCGTAAAAATGATCAATACAATCAATGACATAATCTGGCTTGGGTAAGGTCGCAAAATCCGGTTCAATATTTTGGGCTCGGACAAATTTTTGCATTGGATAAACCTGACAATAAGGATTAATATCGTGAATCATTTCCGTCATCACTTCCGTTTTGGGACGTCCAATGGTCGAGGTAAAAGCAATCAGCTGACGATTAATATTGGTAATATCTACCACATCACCATCGATGACGATTAAATTTCCAATGCCCCCACGCGCTAATGCCTGGGCACAACTAGCCCCCACGCCTCCTAATCCGACAACCATCACCGTAGCATTTTGTAATTTTGTTAACCATTCGTCCTTTAAAATTAAATTCAATCTTGCGAACCGTTCATTCTTCTCTTGCAAATTAACCATCCTTTATTTTTCAACTACTCTTAATCATAACCATCTCGCCATCGTCATGCAACAAAAATTAATGAGAAAATAAAGACTCTTATTTCAGTTAAGTTAGTGTTTGGCTAGCACATTTCAAATGCTAGCAAATTTTGCTATTATTCCAACCAGAGTCAGGAATCAAACCAGTTGAGTGACCATTTCAAATGCTAGCAAATTTTGCTATTATTCCAACTTTCTAAACTCACCTACCATTTATTTATGCACAACCTTGTGAAATAAACTATCCTTCATTGTGCAGTAGTTTTAATTTGATCAAAGCTATTTTCAAAAAAATAAGCGTGTCTCATTTTGAGACAAATTATGTTGAATTATTAAGAAAAGTTTAAAAAAACCGCTCAAAAAAATATATTTTTATGAAAATGAAAACAAATGTCAAAAAGTGCCGTTTTCATGTCTCAAAATGAGACACTATTAACGATGTTAACTAAATAAAAAATTCCATAAATTGCGAAAAACTCAATTATATTCCTAAATGTAATGCTTTCATCATTAAAGGAGCTCATCTATGAAAATAAGTGCTTGTGAATTGGTAATATTACATTGTGAATGTAAAAAAGCAAGAACTAAAAATTCTAGCGAATTTCTGTTTCTTGCTTACTTCAAAATATATTTATAAATTAGCGTTTAATCGCTTCTGATTCTTTAGAACCAATGGTTTCAAGATGAGTCATGACTTTCGCATCCGCTTCAAAATAATTCATCCGTTCTTTAATTGTCTCCCACCATAATTCACCGTCTGGGATTTGATATAAATTATAATCCGCTAATGGCACCACTTGATACATTTTTTCTGCTTCGATGCCTAAATTAAAAGTGGGCATGAATTTTGGATTTTCGACTTTCACCTTACCTTCAGCATCTTTCGTAAAAGTTACTTCGGTGATGCCACCTAATTTATTATCAAGTTCTCGTTGCCCGGTTAGGAAGCTAGCTTGAGAATAAATCGCAAAAGTTTGGTCGCCATTATACCAATCGTATGGTTGTACACAATGCGGATGCCCCCCTAAAATTAAACTCACTCCCGCATCACTCAATGCTTGATAAATATAAAACTGTTCATCATTTGGTAAAGTATCGTATTCACCACCTAATTGCAATGATACGACAATCGCATCCACTTGTGGTTTTAATTTTTCAATTTCCGCTAACATCACCGGTAAATCAATTAAATTAATCAAATATTCTTCACCAGGTGGTACTGGTACGCCATTCGTTCCATAAGAGTAAGCTAAAAAGCCTAATTTGATACCATTTTTCTCTATGATACGAGGAGTTTGATAATCTTCCCAAGATTCATAACTACCATAATATTTTAGACCGGTATTTTGAATATTTTTAAGTGAAGAATAGACACCTTGACTGGACCAATCCAACGTATGGTTAGTGGCATTGGATAAGATATCAACGCCAATATGTTTTAAATTACCCAGAATCGCATTGGGCGCATTGAAGTTAGGATAGCCTGATACAGGTAAATCGGGATAGGCAGCAATAATTTCCATATTCGCTACGGTTACATCCGCATATTCGGTAAAGGGTTTGATATAGTTCAGCATTGGCATAAAATCAAAATCAGCTTGTGAATCAAAATCAGCTTCAGTAAACCCTTCTTCAAGCATTGCTGTCTTAGTTTGTTGATATAAATCAGAATAAGTGTCCGCCATCCAAGAAACGCGATCATGGATTAGGACATCTCCTACCGAACGTAAAACTAATCGATTGTCTTGCGCTTGGTACGGTTGTACACTCTCTTTCGTTTCTAAACCGTCAAACAAGAAATCATAGGATTGATTTTTGCTTTGTTCTTGCACTTGAGCTTCGGAATTGGTACTTTCTTCAGTCGTTGTCTCTTGATGTGAGCCGGTCTGTTCACTCGTTACCTCTTCAGCCGAAATAGATAACAACGGCATAGTCATAGCATTGATTACTAATCCGAATAATGTCACTTTGATTAAATATTTTACCAGATTGTTTTTCATCTAAGCACTCCCTCTAAACATTGATGTAATATATAGTAGTATCATACCATGAATAACAGCCGTTTCCATTTGTTTTATAAAATTTTATCGCGGTTATTAAAAATTTAGGAAAGAGTGAATAAGTCTGTTTCTAATAACCAATCGACTACGTAAACCACCCTGATTCTATCTATATCTGATACATCCTCATAGCGTCCTGTAATTAATACTTTTTGATAATTATCTTTTAATAATAATAGATTATCAGTTTCATTTGTGTTAGATGGGATTTGGTGTGTGACTTGATAATAAATGGTAGTATCAGGTTTTCTGGCAATAAAATCAATTTCTTTATCATCAATTCTTGCAATAGAAACTTCATAGCCTCTTCTTAACAATTCAATATATACAAGGTTTTCTAAGCGGTTCCCAAAATTTCCTCCTTGAAAACTCACTGCTTCATTTCTCAATCCATTATCTATCATAAAATATTTCGAATTTTGTTTTAAATAATTTTTTACTCTAATATCATAGGACTTAGCTTCATAAAATAAATAGGCGTCTTGTAACAATTCTAGATAACGATTCACCGTATGATTTGAAATAGATAATTTTTCTGATTTTAAAATATTAGCAATTTTATTTGAATTTATCATTTGACCAACATTATCTGCTAAAAAACTGACCACTCTTTTTAAACTAAACGTATCTCTGATTAATCCTCTATCGGCAATATCATTTAGAATAATTGAATCATGTATACCTGAAAGAATAGTTGTTTTTATTGTCTCATCTGAATAGACAACACTTGGAAACCCACCATATCGTTCATATTCTTTGTACATCAAATCAACTTTTCGACTTTCAATCGCAATATTTTTACTTTCTAAAAATTCTTTAAAAGAAAATGGGTAAACAACAATTTCAACGTATCTACCACTTAATAATGTTGCTAATTCGCCAGATAGCAACTTAGCATTAGATCCTGTAATCACGATATCACAGTTAAAGCTGACTCTAAGACCATTAATTACTTTCTGCCACCCATCTACCCATTGAATTTCATCTATTAATAAATAATATTTCTGAGATTTATTTTTTATCCTATTTAGTAATAGTTCTAATAGCTTGACTTCATCTTTTACATTCAAAAACTCAAAAGCTTCTAAGTTAATATAAATAATGTGTTCAGGTGAGATTCCTTCTGAAATTAAATAATCTCGGTATTGCATTAATAAGACTGACTTCCCAGAACGCCTTACACCCGATATAACCTTAATAAAATCACGATCTTTAAACTATTTTAATTGATTTAAATAACTATTTCTTATGTACAATTATTTCACCTCTTTTATATTGGAACCATAATTCCAATTACATCAATAAAAACCAAAAGTTGGAACCATAATTCTAACTTTTACTAAATATATTTTCAATTGGAAGTGTAGTTCCAATTTCAAGTCATAATAAAAGATTAAGTAAAGATTATACTAATCGTTTTCAAATAAAAACGCTCTCCTTAGAGAGCGAGTTTAAGTACTAAGTTCATTCCACTATTTCCTTTACCCTATGTTGTAACTCTGGGATTACTTCTTCTTCAAACCAAGGATTGCGCTTCATCCAGCCAATATTCAAGGGGGACGGATGAACTAGTGGCAGGAACTTTGGTAAATATTCTTGATAATGTCGTACGGTTTCCGTTAAGGTTCGTTTTCGATGATTGCCTAAATAATATTTCTGCGAATAAGCTCCAATTAGAATAATTAATTCAACGTCGGGCATTAATTCCAGTAGTTGCGGATGCCATTTTTCAGCAAAGCCTTTACGTGGTGGCTTGTCACCCGATTTGCCCTTTCCTGGAAAGTAAAAATCCATCGGTACGATGCCAAACTTTCCTGATTCATAAAAAACTTCACGATTAACCCCCAGCCAACTACGTAATCGATCGCCACTAGGGTCATTAAAAGTCTGTCTTGATTCCTGTGCAAGACGACCGGGTGCTTGTCCTACTAATAGTATTTTTGCGGTTGACGGTGCTACAAAGAGCGGTTCAATCCCTTCTTGAGTGTAGAATTGATTCATTTCATCCGCCATGATTTCTTGTACGACTTGTTTGATTGCATGATTATGTTGATACATATTTCTCACCTCTCGTAATATATATTTAGAAGGTCATTTCACACCCTTCTGATCGTCTCTGTTTCTCTTGATTTACCGAACATTATGTCATGGATAAGGGGCTATCCGTTGTCAGACTGGACGATTTCGAAGAAATCGAACAGGATGACAATGGCAAGCAAGCGAAGCGCGCTAGCTCAGCCTCATTTCAATTCATAAAATGTTCAATTGTCCCTTTATATTGCTTGGTTACTGTGAGATATTGTAGGA
>NZ_KV805625.1:0-2209 GCF_001811625.1 Globicatella sp. HMSC072A10
GTTTGAGGCCACTCAACCCCTGCGCTTTTAATGAATAAGCACTAATTTGGCTGGATTTTTCAAGATTGTTCTCAGCTACGTTAAGACGCAGTTTGAGGCCACTCAACCCCTGCGCTTTTAATTAACGCACAATAATTTGACTAAATTTATCAAGCTTATGGCCAGATCTAATAATAGATTCATTATTTATTTGTACCGAATTGGTTTACAGTCTAGTTTCATAGATTTAATGTAAAAGGCACTTGAATTAAAATACCACACTCAATAACAATTTATTTAAGCGAAACTAAATTGTTATTTTTTTGTGAAAAAAGTATAATTAAGCTACACCATTGAATACTTTATGTTATAATGAATGAGATAATGACGATAAAGAGGGGACTACTATGAGTACACTTGGAAGTAAACTTCGAGATGCCCGTATTGAAAAAGGGTATACATTAAATACATTACAACAAATGACCAAAATTCAAAAAAAATATTTAGTTGCGATTGAAGAAGGTCAATTTTCTGAATTACCGGGTAATTTTTATATACGAGCATTTGTTAAACAATATGCGGATGTCGTTGGATTAAACGGTGATGAATTATTAAAAGAATATAAAGATGAGATTGAGGTCTATCCAGACGAAGACGAAATGGTCGAGATAGAAAATATCGAAACAGAAGAAATAGGTAGTCGTGTTAAATCGCGTCAAGAAAATCAAGAAAAAAGTAATCTTGAGATTTTATTAACCTATTTACCTTTAGCCTTTCTAATTGGTTTGATATTAATGATTATTTTTTCACTATCGATGGCAATTTCGCGTATGAATGATGATAGTAAATCAAATAAAAATGATAATGCAAATACTTCATCTATTGTCTCCACCGTTGAACCAGAAAGTCTAGTTACGACGACAAGTACCACTAATGAAGAAACAACACAAGCAACCCAAGATTTAGCTGAAAATCAAATTAAAATTGGTGATAAGGTATTAACGTTAATTTCAAATGAGGGTGAAGAATCTGTATATGAAATTCAAGGTGACTTCAACGATTATACCTTTGGTGTTAAAGGAAAAAGCTATGTATGGATTGGGATGTACGAAGACGAAAACATTGTGGTAGATACTTCAATCTCCGAAGGAGAAGACTTTGAATATACTGTTAATGAAGGTGTTACTTCATTTAGAATTCGTTTAGGATATCAAGAAGGTGGTACATTCACAGTTAATGGTCAAGAATTAGAATTGAATAATCCGTACTTTGGAAGTACAGTTGTTTTCCAATTAGCTGATGATGCCGCTTCACAAGAAGTAGAAGAAACGACTGCAATAGAGGAAGTTGTTGAAGAGTCAGTGGCCGAAGAACCAATGAGCGAAACAGGTTACCAAGGACCAGCTGTATTACAAGGACAAGACGAAGGGAATAATAACTAATGAATATTGCGAATAAATTAACACTTTCACGAGTGGTGATGATTCCAATCTTTATTTTGTTGATGATATTTGAATTTGGCAGTCTTTCGTTTAATCAGCAAATTATTCCAGTATCACAATTTCTAGCGGGAATTGTCTTTATTGTCGCGAGTGTTACGGATTATTTAGATGGATATCTTGCTCGTAAATTAAATTTGGTGACATCTTTTGGAGCTTTTTTTGACCCAATGGCTGATAAATTGCTGGTGATTGCTGCTTTTATTTTATTAATTGATAAAGGCGTAGTTCCAAGTTGGGCCGTATTTATTATTATTGCCAGAGAGTTGATGGTTACAGGATTACGTGTTTTATTAGCAACACATGATGGTAAGGTTATGTCTGCCGCATTACCAGGGAAAATAAAAACTTTTACCCAAATGTTCGCTATCGTGTTTTTCCTTTTTAATAATTTTGGATTAACACTCGATATTGCTTCCATCTTCTTTTATATTTGTTTGTTTTTCACCGTTTATTCTGGCGTAGATTATTTTTGGAATGCACGTTTTTTATTTAAAGAACTTTAATTGATGAATGTGGGTAGAAAGGAAGGAGTTAACTTTCATTTCTACTCGCATTTTTTATTCTTAATAGATAATTTAAAATTGAAGTGATATGTAACTTGGTTAATTGTAAGCGTCCTATATCAGAGTATCTTGATACATAAAAAATCCACTTCCAATTTTTTAATTAAAAACGGAAGTGGATTTACTTTTTTATGACACTTAACTGGCAATGACGTTGGACTAATT
>NZ_KV805626.1:0-1336 GCF_001811625.1 Globicatella sp. HMSC072A10
CACTTTTGTACAATTTTGTGTTGACATTTACATTTTAACATGATCTATGTTTGTTGATTCATAATTTAATCACTCTCCTAACACTTATTTTAATTATTATACCAAGAAAGAAAAGATATTGCGCCTGATATGGTGCTAGCGTACTCTTTTGCGATGCTCGATTAAGCCGTGAGCATCCTTTTTCAAAATTTGATTAGTTTTTATTATGAAGAGAAATACAATCATGATAGTGACAAAATTTTTAACTGATACTCATCTGGTACTCGTTATAAAAGTCAACTTAAAAATCCCAATTTGTCTCACTTAAGATTCCCCACTTTTTCGTGGGGATAGTTTGTCTTTAATTCGATAAGAAGGCCCTATTATATTAATGAAATAAGAATGATGTAAAATACGATCAATAATCGCCTTTGTTAACATCTCATCTTGTCCCATAATGGTATGCCATTTATCGAAGGTTAAGTTACTCGTAAATATCGTGGATCGTTTTGTATATCGCATATCGATTAATTGAAAGAATAATTTCACTTCAAGGGGACTTATTTCATTAAATCTTACTTCATCAATCACGAGCAACTTATATTTGAAGAATAACTTTATTTTTCGTTCGATCGTTCCTTCCTGATAAGCTGTCTTTAAGGCATGGATTAATTTATTAAATTTAATAAAATAAACACTATTACGTCTAATTGCGACACTATAGCTAATCGCTATCGCTAAATGTGTTTTTCCTGTACCTGGATTTCCTACTAATACGACGTTTTTTGCCTCTTTATAAAAGGTTGATTCAATAATCGTTCTGATTTGATCCTCTTCAATACTCGGCTGAACTGTGAAGTCATAATCGTCGATGGTCTTTAAGTAAGGGAAAGCAGTAACTTTAACATTATACAAACGGTTATTTTCTTCCTTTGCTTCCACTTCTTTTGCTAGTATTTTATATAAGCCAGATAATTCCGCTTCGGTCAGTTGATGGTCTTGATATAATTGTTCTAAGTAGTGTTGTGCTGATTTAAATTTTAAATACTGTAATTGCTCTTGTACTTTAAGATGATTGTCATAACGGATGCCTCCTAATTCCATTGAGATAAGACTCGGTTTTGACGTTGCGTCTATGTTAATGGTTTCCTCTTGTGGTTTTGCATAATACAATTGGTGCTCTGGTTTTATGTTGAACGGTTGATTGGTTATAGGATGACTCTCAATGATATTTCCGTTATAATAAATATAAAGTTGATTGTTTTGAACGATAATGTCTACTTGCTTACCGATAAATTCTTTTGGAACAGAATATTTATTGTACCGGTATTGAAAGAGAGAGTCGTTGGTAACATGA
>NZ_KV805626.1:1436-2793 GCF_001811625.1 Globicatella sp. HMSC072A10
AGAGAGTCGTTGGTAACATGAACTTTTTTAAGTTGAAGGTGATAAGGTCTTCTGACTGCCAAGGAGGGTAGCGGGACTAAATCACCTTTTTCTTTTTCTAATAAGAAACACCGTGGCAACCTTGTCGCTTGAGAAGCGGCTTTATTATCTTGTTCATTCAGTTGTTTTAATCGATGATGAATTGCCAATATTCCTTCATAGGTTCCGTTATAGTTATATAGTTGTTCTACCCATTGGTTTTGCGTTTCCGTTCTTCCTTTTGTTTGAGGACGATACGGCATACAAGGCAGTGGCTCAATACCATAATTTTTACAGAATTCTGAAAATCGTGAGTTTAGGATGGCTTTGTCTCCCGTGCTCGTTCGTGGCTTTTCGACAAATGCTTTCAAATTATCAATGACTAATTCTCGTGGTGCTCCCCCAATTTCTTCAAATGCTTCTGCTAAAAATGATAGTAAGTTATCGGTTGTCGGATTTAATATCAGTCGACGAACATTGTAACGTGACCATGAAAGAGTTAACGTTGGAATATATACTGTAATGGTCTGCCCGTCATTCGTTACTAATTTTACTTTTTCTTTTAAATCGAATTGGGCTTGTTGACCCGGTTGAGTTTTAAATCGTTGTGTGAACTCCGTTCTGTTCTGTTGTTGAAATGATTGACGCAAGTCTTCATCATTCACAATGTAGCGATAAAAAGTAGAACGGGCACAGGTGATAGGATGTTCTCTTTGCATAAAATAAAAAAGGTGATCAATATAGCTGAAATGACGAGTTGAATCATGAAGGTAGGAAAGCATCACTGGTTTAAACTCATCTAAATACTTTTTTCTCTTTCGTGTCGTCTTTGGTATTACGCCTTCTAATCTCCTCTTGACGGTTTTTCGGTCGCAGTTTAATTCACGTGCAATCTTTGATAGATTCAATTTAATTTCTCTTTTCTGGTACCATTCACTTAACCTCGATAAATCATCTAACGATGTAATGGTGATTCTAACAATATCTGACATAATCATCCCTCCTAAATGGATAATTATATCAAAAAAGATTACCTCAATTGTTTTTGTAACTGGGGAAAGTTACGTGCAACAAATTGGGTAATCTTATTGTAACTTTTATAAATCGATACAGTAGGAGGATACAAAATGATACTCTTAAAAATAATCTTTTAGGTTATATGGATTTCCTTTTAGAACATAATGTTGCCGATTATACGACGGATGGCTACTCTTTCTGACTTGATTATATCTTATTAAACGAAACCCAAACGATACGATTATTTCAAGTACAGATTATTTGAAAAGAGGCATTAATTGTATTTTTGTTTGTCAAATTAAGCTAGAATTTTTTCCTAACA
>NZ_KV805627.1:0-83512 GCF_001811625.1 Globicatella sp. HMSC072A10
TAAGGCGGAAATTCTTTGAAGCCCTGCCAGCTGATTATTCTATGCTTTCAAGACAAGCTGTAGCCAATTCAAAGCACCCCCAGTTTTGACCCCGAATCCGCACATCAAGCCAATTAATCCACGTTTGGAGTCCACCTCGGTCTTTCTTTTAAGTATAGTGATGTTGTTTCATCCATCGCACCGACTTCACTAATACCTTCATAAAAAAATTTAGTAGTTGCGACAGAATATATTTAATGTTATCGATTTTTTCCATAATAATAACCTCCTACTGATAATACGAACATTCGATCATTATCAGTTTAGGAGGTTATTGAACCATATTCTATTCAAACCACAATATTTGGTGGATGATTTTACTTTCCACTAGAAGTTATTAAGACCCAAATCCTCTGGAGAAGTTGTTATTTTACTTAATCCTCTCGTGTTATAAATCAATATAATAATACAACCCAAACCAATAGCCCCAATATTTGTATATTTCGTGTAATGCCCATTTTCTATTATTTTTATTTGTTAAATATGAATTTTTATGATCTGATTGTTTTGGATAGGCAGATATATAAATGAATTTCAAGTCTTTGTTGCCTTTTGCTCTTTCAAAGGCCATTTTGGTTCTTCTGGTATGAAAATCACTGGTTACCACGATAGCAGTTTTCCAACCGTGTTGCTCCATTATTTTGATTGATTCTGTGGCATTGGTCCAAGTAGACGTTGCTAATGGTTCCGCAATTATATTATCAGGATTGACGATATCATCATTGATAGGAGGACGAGCATTTTTTTGATTTTGAGTGATAGGCGAAACAATCACTTTATTAGAGGTACTATAACCTTGTTCTAAAAGTTCTTTTGCCTTGGCCTCACGGTATAATTGTCCACCAGCAACAATAATAACATCTGATTTCTCAGGTGTTTCACCAATATCTAAGGTGAAAAATAAAATAATTGAGGAAATAATCATGGTGATTAAGAACGCTATAAAACTTGCTTTAATTAATTTCATATTGCCTCCATATTTACTTTTCATTTATCTTATAATATTTGATGGATGATTACAAATTTATTATATTTTCATTGATTAGGAGGTTGTTTTTAACCAGTGAACGATATGTTTTTGCACGACTTATTAGTACTAGTAGTTATTTTACAGCTCAGTGGTAGAGTGGTCTCAAACTGTTTGTCTCAATGATTAGTTTGAGGCCCACTGAAGAGTTTGGATCAAGAAGCCGAAGTGACAATCATTCGATTTTCTAGTTCTAATTCATTTCTAACTAGAGTATATTTCCTTCTTTTGTAACAACTCGCACCAATTCTCGTACTTTATCCATTGAGACGACATCATAAGCCAATGCTGAAGGACTTTCGGTATAAGCATAACTCACACCGTGATTTACAGTTGTAGGGTCTAGGCGCCAATCTTTACAAGACGAGTGGATATTGGTAATTCCGGTTGTTTGCATTAACTCTACGGAATTCTTTTCATTGACACCACTGCCCATTAAGAAAGTGACTTGTGCTCCATATTGTGCTTGAATCGAAGCGAGTCGTTCAACTGCTTGTGGCGCTTTTTCTTTTTGCCCACTCGTTAAGATGCGGTCGATATTAAGTTTAATTAAGCCTTCTATACTGGCTTCATACTCATTGACCACATCAATCGCCCGGTGAAAGACCGCTTCTTTTTTATACTGATGAATGAGGCCAATCATCTTTTGAGTGCGCTTTTTATCAATAGTGAGGTCCGAATTTAGAAACCCAAAGGCAATACCGTCAGCGCCATTTTCAAGCAATAATTGACAATCAGCCATCATCACTTCAAATTCTTTCTCGCTGTAACAAAAGCCACCACCACGAGGACGAACCATACAAATTACTTTTAAATCAGTATGACGTTTGGTTAGAGTTAAGCTAGCTAAACTTGGGGTCAGACCACCGAGTGCCAGAGCAGCATTTAACTCAATTTGATTGGCCCCACCTTTATAGGCTGCTAAAGCATCTTCATAACTTCCACAACAGATTTCGAGCATGATTATTCTCCTTTATTCTTTCCATAGATATTTAACCAATGTTTACTGGCACCAATCAAATTAGCATTGTTTCCAAAGTGACAACGCGCTATTTTGGGGATTATGACATTTGAAGGGATTTTATCAATGATTTCTTTTATTTTATTTTCTACTAAAGGAATGAGTGCTGGTTCTTCACTAACGCCACCACCAATTAAAATAACATCGGGATCTAATATATATTGCAAGTTATAACATTGAACGGCTAGTTTTTCAAAAAAGTCTTCGACTACTTTAATGGCTTCTGGATTTCGTTGATGGTATTGTTGGAAGATTTCGATTCCGCTCGTATGGTGATTGAATTGATTGACCATTCCTTGTGTAGAGCCGACAATGCTCCATATTTCCCATTGTTGATTGGACTGTTTAAATAAAGAATAACCAAATTCTCCTGCTAACAAGTGATTTCCTTTATATAATTGATCATTGATTATAACGGCGCCACCGATCGAAGTCCCAATAACAATTGATATGACATTTTGATATCCTTTGGCGGCGCCTACCCAATGTTCAGCTAATATTGAACAATTGCCATCATTTTCTACACTAACTGGTAATTTATATTGATTCATTAATAATTGGGGCATGGTTCTACCGAAAGCTTCTAAAATCGGATTTCCTTCGCCAATGGTTAAGTTTTCTTGACTTGCCAATCCAGTACAGCTAATTGCAATTCCTCTGATAGAATCCTTAGCATATATTTCAAGATGATTGAGTAATCTTGATTCAAAGGTTTCAAGTTCATGCATTAATGTTGGAAAGTGAGTTTGGTGTGACACTTGACCTTGTTCATCGACTAATCCTAATTTTACATTGGTTCCCCCAATATCAATTGCTAGTAATTGCATATTCCCTCTCCTTATAAGTCATTATCTTCATTGTATCAAATCATGATTACAGATAAAATGTTTTATTTCAGATATGATAAGGGAATTATTATGAGCGTGTTTTCCATATTTTTTATAAATCACATATACACACAAAGTGGGTAGTCTGTTAAGATAAAATTGAGAGCATTGAAATTATTTCCAAGGAGGTTATATTAAATGTGGGGAATGATTGGTACATGGCGGATGTCACTTGAAGGAATTGCCAAGGCTAGCTTAGAACTAAATCAAGGAATCTCAAGTGCAGATGCTGTGGAAATCGCAATTAAAAAGGTTGAGGATTTTCCTTTCTTTAAATCAGTAGGTTATGGAGGTTTACCGAATGAATTAATGGAAGTTGAATTGGATGCCGCTTTTATGGATGGTGATAATTTTGATATTGGGGCAGTGGGGGGCATTATGGATTTTGCTAACCCAATCGCGATTGCACGTTCGTTAAGTCAGTACCCTGTAAATAATTTTTTGATTGGTGATGGTGCTGAACGATACGCTAGTCAGATGGGATTCGAAAGAAAAACAATGTTGACTGAAAGAGCTAAAATTCATTATCATAATCGTTTATTTGAGGATAAGCAACAAGAATTAAAGCCTTATATCGGTCATGATACGGTTGGCATTGTCGGTCTTGATCAAGCTGGAAAATTAGTAGCAGGAACGAGCTCAAGTGGTTTATTTATGAAGAAAAAAGGTCGTTTGGGCGATTCACCGATTATTGGTTCGGGGCTTTATGCAGATAGTGAAATTGGTGCTGCAACCGCAACGGGATTAGGAGAAGATTTGATGAAAGGCGTTATTTCATATGAGATTGTAAGGCTTATGGAGTCTGGACTTTCCCCACAAGCAGCCTGCGAAACAGCGGTGAACAATACGATGCAAAAGTTGACTAAAAAACGTCACAAAGTGGGCGATCTATCAGTAGTAGCAATGGATAAATCAGGTAATTGGGGAGCAGCGACTAATATTGACAATTTTTCAATAGTGGTTGCTACGTCAAATTTATCTCCAACAGTTTATTTAGTGAATAAAATAAATGGTGGACATTGTCAAATAGAGCCGGCAAGTGCAGAGTGGTTAGATGAATATATGAAATCACGTACCGCTCCTCTGGAAAGAAAAGGGAAGTTAAATGAATTTAATTGAAGAAAAAATCATTGCGAAATGTAAAGAAATCAGACAAGAGTTAATCACTGCAATTCAACAAATCGTGCAAATACCGAGTATTAAATCCGTACCTTTAGCGGATGCTCCGTATGGTAAATCGATTAAACAAGCGCTAGAACATACACTTTCCTTAGCCGATTCCTTTGGTTTTGAAACTTATAATCTTGAAAATCAAGTGGGATTTGCCCAATGGGGGAATAAGCATGACTATGTTGGAGTGATGGGGCATCTTGATGTAGTAGAAGTAGGGGATGGTTGGTCAGTTCCTCCTTTTAGTGGTGAAATAGTAGAAGATAAAATAATAAGTCGTGGTGTTTTAGATAATAAAGGCCCCCTATACACCAACTTATTCGCTTTGAAAGTAGTCAAAGAAATATGTGAAGAGGAAAATATTGACCTCCCTCTATCGATTCGTATTATTTTCGGCTGTGATGAAGAAAGCGGGTTTCATGATGTTCCCTATTATTTAAAAAATGAACGCCCCCCTAAGTATGGTTATACCCCTGATTGTAAGTACCCACCTGTTTACAGTGAACGCGGTCGATTGAGAGTCAAATTAAGTTCATCAATGAGTGATATGGATGTTTTCTCGAAAGTATTGACAGATTATTTCTTAGCAGCTAATGATTCAGGAGATCGTTTAGGTATCGCAACGGAGCATAAAGATTATGGAAAATTAGAGATAAGGGGATTTCAACTAGCTTCTGAGGATGAACAAGTAAGTTTTACCTTTTCAATTAGTTATCCTCCGACCATTACGTTCGATCAATTGATAAAGAACATTCAACATAAATTATCCAATTACCCGATAATAATCGAAGTCATTACGAATTGGCAACCCGTCGTCTTTGATAAAACTCATCCTCAGATAAAAATAATGTCAGAAAGCTATCAAGAGATCATCGGTATGGATGGAACACCGGTTACAACCACTGGAGGTACCTATGCTAAATTAATCCCGAATATCGTGCCCTTTGGACCTAGTTTTCCTGAACAAAAAGGGATTGCTCATCAACCAAATGAATATTGGGATTTAGAAGATATATTTCTTAACCTTGAAATATATGCGCTAACTATGTATCGTCTCGCACAATTAGGATAAAAATAAACTTTCGACAGGATGGAGTGAATATCATTCTGCCGAAAGTTCTATTTTTATACTTTATTTTTATATTGAGTTCTATATTGTCCAGGTGTGCAACCAAAAAAAGTTCTAAATTGTCTAGTAAAGTTTGAAGCATCTAAGTAACCTGAGTTACGAATGATATCTTTAATAGTTAATTCAGTTGACACCAGCTGTTCTTTCACATAATTGAAACGCAATTGTTGAACATACTTACTGAAAGTAATTCCAACTTTTTCCTTTAATACTTGGTTAATCGCATTAACGGAAACATCTAAATCGTCTGCTAGTTGTTCGATGCTAAAGTCAATATTACGATAATTGGCTAAAATATGAGTAATAACTTCGTTATTTTGATCTTGTTCCTTTTTCTCAAGGATAGCTTGCATTTGCTCACAAATATAATTAGCAAAATATAATAATGGTTGTTTTGCGTTATAGGGATTAAAATTAGCGCCTAATTGATCATAAATCGATTGGGGAATTTTAATCTGGTGTTCTGTGGCATATTTCATTAAGCAATTGACAATTTCGTATAAGAGTGTTTTTGACATTATTTGATTGGTAGTAGGATGCTTGGCGATTTCAATGATTTCTTCTACTGATGTCTGACAAGTACTACTATTTCCATTTTCGATTGAATTTCTTAGTTTAATAAAATTAGTTGAGAAAATGTAATTAGCATCAGTTTCCTCTGTCTGCTCACTGATATTAAAAAATAAAATGGATTCAGATTCGCCAAATTTTGTCGAATCCTTTTCAAGTAAATACAAAGTATCTAAATAGGAAGAGTAGAAATCCTGTATTTGATAACCCGGTCTACCTACTAGTAAAGAAAAGTTTTCTAATTCTTCTTGTAACATATAGTGATATATCGTTTCACTAATGACAGTTGGATTGATATACTTGGCATCATAATGACAAAAGATTAGTTGATATTGCTTGATAAAGCGTTCATTAACGAGAAAAGCTTCAAAGTTTTCTGTTTCAAAAGGAAATATATCATCTAATTGTTCCATTAATTCATTTGAATTGATGATGATAGTAAAATATTTTGATTGATCAAACGTTTTAAGATTCGTCATCATAAATTGTTGATCAGTTTCATTCAAGGTATTCCCTTCTAAAACACTTTTATATAAAGAATTAATATACTGAATTTTTTGTCTTTCTAATTGTAGTGATAATTCATTTTGATTTTCAATCATTAAATCAATATTACTCTGTAAGTGGCGATAGATATTCGTATCATCTGCATGAACATTTACTTCATTGGGTAAGATTGATCGTAGACTATCGGCAATGTTTTTTACTGGACGATATTGTCGGTTAGTAAAGAACCAAGAAATCCATAAACCAACAGAACTCAAAGCAACGATTCCAAAATAAAATAGGAATTTTAAACGATTGAGAGGGGCTTTAAATTTGTTTTTATTGATTAAAGTCACGATTTTAAAAGGAACCCCTATAGTGTCGTAGCTAATAATGTAATCTTTTTCTGCGGTTAGTGTTTTATAATTTTCGTTAGCTTGATGTTGTTTCGCAAGTTGTAAGGTTTCTTCTGTTATATCTTTAGAACTATATAGAAAGTCATTTTTATGATTAAGTAGGACGATATCGTGTTCATATTCTGCCGAAAAATGTTTTACAAAACGTGGTGTATTAATAAAATAGATTACTTTCCCACTTTTATAATTACTCGTTTTTAAATTGGATATAAAAACTAATTGCGGTGTGTTTACTTTTTTGATTAAAAATAAACCATAAGCATCTGAGTTAAGTAAGTGATTAAATTCTTCAAAAGAATCTTGATCAATTCTTAGCTTTTGATTCATTATCGCGTCCGAATCATAGAACCCTTGGGAAGAATAATAATAGTCATCTCCTAAAGGATAGTAGAGTATCATTTCATCGATATTAGAGTTAATATTAGCATATTGCTTTAATAATTCAGAAGTTTCATTTAGTATTGCTCGATTGGTTACATAATAACGAGTGAGCTTTGGATGATTGCTAATATTATTTGTCATGTGATTTAAGCTGATAATGGTATCATAAATATTATTCTCAGTTTTGAGTATGCTGTTTTTTTCATATTGTTCTAATTGTTCTTGTGTATTGACAATAAAGTAATGATGTAAAAGGAGCGATAAACAAAAGAAAGGAATAAAGAAGACAAGAATGTATGGCAATAAAAAATAAAATTTTGATTTAAAATTGCGTTTTAACATTAAGAACCTCCATTCATTTGATTTCGCTCGAGTTTTGTCACAGCTTGGTAACTAAACCAAGCAAATGGAAAAATAATTAGCGGAATCGATGCAAAAAAAGCTAGAAAAGGGAATAGTGCTAAGACAGCTAAGGTTAATGCAGCACCAATAATTCCCGCGATGAATTCAGGAATTGAACACAGTAAAAGGAAAAAACCTTGTTTAAGATGATTTTTTATGGATAAATCATAGCGAATTAGGCTAGCAAAACTGTAAATAAAAATGCCGATTAATAGGAATAAAATAAATAGTAAAAAAAGACTTAACCATGGCCAATGTAACACTTTTAAGGTTAATAGAATTTCATAGCTAATTAATAGGATAAAGACTAATATTATAAATCCAGTTAAATTGGCATATTTAAAATAAGCGTGCCATTTTTGAGAAAATTGAGTTGTTCGGGGATCCTTATCATTATTAAAGGAATCGAAATATAAATCCCAAATAGTTGCTATGGCAGGAAATATGCCTAGTACAACCCCACCTTTTAAAATATGTATTAAGGCTAAAATATGTAATTTCAAAACAGTCAAAATAAAATTACCTAAATTTACTGTCAATGTTGTTAATTTATTCATCGTCTATTCCTTCGCATAATTAAATTTTGTATTTTCCATCATACTTTCCGCTATTAACCACTGATCATTAACTTTGATAAAAGTCATACCAACTGTGGCTTCATGATTGCGATAATCGGCCTCATTGTGATTTTCACTTTGTTGTACGACTCTTAACTTGACTCTTTCAGAGGTTTGATCAATGACTTCGATTGAAATAAGTTCGATGTGTAAATCATATTTTTCAAAGAAAGAGCGTATTTCTTTTTCGGTTTCCTTTCGAGCAGAAGGAATGAGTGTATTTATATAGCGATCGATGTCTTCTTCGTTTGATGCTTCTATATTACTTTTTAGAGTCGCAACGACGCTTTTGAGTGGTGTTTCGTCAACAATGTGTCCGCTTACGGAAAAATCATCTATTATTATCCTATCACTTTTTAAACTTATTAACAAACGTGGTGCGAATAACAATAATAAAAATAGTAAGAAGATAAGTAAATATTTTTTCATGAGCCTCTCCTTTCTGCGATAGCTATATTATAAAGCATTATGAAAATGGTTACAATAAAACCGATAGAATACACATGATCTTAAAAACCACATATTGATAATGTTCTGAAAGCGTTTTATGATGGTGTTATGAGAAGAAAGGGTGAAATTTATGGAACTATCACAACCAATTCGTCGTGTGAATAAAGAAAAAACGATATGGCAAAAAATTTATCACAGTCGTTATTTATACCTCTTTGCATTTCCTGCGTTTCTATATTTTTTAATCTTTGCGTATTTCCCAATGTATGGGGTTATTATCGCTTTTAAAGATTATATGCCTTCATTAGGTATTTTAGGGAGTCCGTGGGTAGGTTTTAAACATTTTCAAAGATTTTTTAATTCATATTATTTTTGGGATTTAATTAAAAATACTGTCGGCATTAATGTTTATTCATTAATTGTTGGGTTTCCATTGCCGATTATTTTGGCGCTAGCACTAAATGAAGTTAAAGATGGCTTTGCTAAAAAGTTTGTCCAAACGGCAACCTATGCACCCAATTTTATTTCTGTTGTGGTTATTTCAGGGATGATTATTTCATTCTTGTCACCTTCAACCGGGATTATTAACCATTTCTTAAGTTTTTTAGGATTTGAACGCACTGCATTTTTACAAGATCCACGATGGTTTAAAACTATTTACGTTTTATCTGGTGTTTGGCAATCAACAGGTTGGGGCTCAGTCATTTACTTTGCTGTATTATCTGGTGTAGATGAACAATTACATGAAGCTGCAACGATTGATGGGGCAACTAGATGGCAACGTAATTGGTACATTAATATTCCAACCATTATTCCAACGATGGTTATTTTGTTAATTATGAATTTCGGTTCTTTAATGGCAATGGGCTTTGAGAAAATTATTTTATTACAAAACCCTTTAAATATGGAATCATCCAATGTTATTGCGACTTTTGTTTACAAGCAAGGTTTACTTGATGCACAATACAGCTTTGCCGCTGCGGTTGGCTTATTTAATGCTCTTATTAATATGATTTTACTGGTCATTGTGAACCAAATTGCTAAAAGAGTTAGTCAAACTTCATTATTCTAGAAAGGAGTGGTTTAATTGTTTGGTAAAAAAATGTTATTTAAAGACCGTGTGTATTTATTTTTTGTTTATCTTTACCTATTAATTGCTTTAATACTGGTCTTATATCCATTAATTTATATATTGAGTGCTTCTGTCAGTAATCCTTATCATGTGAATTCAGGAGAGATGTGGTTATTTCCAAAAGAATTTACTTGGATGGGGTATGAAGCAATTTTTGAAAACAAACAAATTTGGACAGGGTATAAAAACACTATTATTTATACTTTATTAGGAACTGCAATTAACTTAATGGTCACAATTCCTTGTGCTTATGCATTAGCAAGAAAAGATTTTTTCGGACGCAACTTTCTAATGAATTTTATGATAGTTCCGATGTTTATCAGTGGTGGCATGATCCCAACTTATTTATTAATGCGTAATCTAGGTTTGCTAGACACTATTTGGGCGATGGTCTTACCTGGAGCAGCTTCAATGTATAATATTGTTGTGACTCGGACTTTCTTTGAGACAAATGTACCACGTGAATTAGAGGAAGCAGCGATTATCGATGGTTGTAATGATTTAACAATGTTTATCAAAATTATCTTACCATTATCCATGCCGATTATAGCAGTTATGGGATTGTTTTATGGTGTTGGACACTGGAATAGTTTCTTTGGCGCATTAATTTACTTATCAGACAAAGCAAAATATCCATTACAAATGATTTTAAGAGAAATATTAGTGTTACAAGATCTTTCGTCAACTGGTAGTGCCACTTCAAGTATGATGAATTCATCAATGGCAGAGTTAGCTTATTCAAAACAACAGTTAAGTGAAGTCATAAAATACGGCGTTATGATTGTTTCAACATTACCTATTATTATTGTGTATCCATTTTTACAAAAATACTTTGTAAAAGGGGTTATGGTTGGTTCACTGAAAGGATAAGTAATGAGAAAAATTTTAATGGTCGATACTGGACGTAAATATTTTAATTTCAAAGAGATGATTGCGATTCTTGATATTATGGATAAACATCGCTTTGATACGTTACATTGGCATTTTAGTGATAATGAGGGATTCCGTATTGAATGTGACACTTGTTCTGAAATGGTAGCAGAAAATCATTTAACAAAAGAAGAAGTTAAACTGATTATGAGAGAAGCAAAAGCAAAAAAGATTAAAATTTTACCAGAACTTGATAGTCCAGGTCATTTAAAACCATTACTAGAAGTACGACCTGAATTACGTCTTAAAGTAGAAAAAAGTACTCTTAGTATTCCCAATAATGCTCTGGATATTACTAATCCCAAGGCAGTGGAATTGGTGCTTTCATTACTAGCTGAATATATCGATTTATTTACTGAAAGTTCAGGTTTTCATATTGGGGTAGATGAATTTATTGATTTTGATCAAATTGCAAAGTATCCAGATTTATATCAAGGAGCCATCAAAAAGTATGGCACCCAAGCGAGTGGTCTTGAACTTTATATTGAATATATTAATCAGTTAATTGAATTTGTATGCTCAAAAGGATTGCGTCCCCATGTGTGGAGTGATGGACTTTATCGTTTAAATGATTCAGGTTTGGTAGAAGTAGACCATCGCGCTGTTGTTCATTATTGGACACGATGGAACAAGAATATGGCACCTCTTAGTACTTTTATTGAAAAAGGACATCAGTTGGTCAACAGCAATGATAAGTATATGTATTTTGTTTTAGGAGAAAATGCGGGGTATCAATATCCTGTACCTGATAAAATCATCCAAGGATGGCAACCGTTACTGTTTTCAGATGATCAAATATTGCCTGCCGGCCACCAGTCTTTACTAGAAGGAGTTGAGTATTGTATTTGGTGTGATAAACCAGATGCTTTAACTGTGGAGGAAATTTTATTTAGATTGGATCAAAATTTAAAGGCGATGAATACTGTTATCTCTAACTATAAGAAATAATATTTATCTTACATATTCTATTTGTAGATACATATTGAATAATTACTGTAAGCGTTTTATGATAAAGTAGTGTAAGGAGGGTGATTATGTCAGAATTAGTTCGTGGCGATATTGTCGAAGGTAAAGAAACAAAAGAATTAGATATGAGTCAGTTTCCAGAATCAAAATGGTTGCCACAAAAATTAGAATGGTTTCAAGATCAAAAACTAGGTTTCTTGATTCATTGGGGATTATATTCGCAAGCTGGTATTGTTGAATCGTGGCAATTATCAGAAAAAGATGAATGGGCAAGAGAACCTAAAGCTTGGCGTGAGTCGATTGAACAACTAAAGCTAGACTATTGGAATTTAATTGAAGAATTTAATCCTACTGAATTCAATGCTGATGAATGGATGGCTCTTTTAAGTGACTGTGGATTTAAATATGGCATTGTAACGTCCAAACATCATGATGGCTTCAATTTATTTAATACTTTATATAGTGAATTTAAGATTTGTGGCAAACAAAGTCCTTGTAAAGTTGATTTATATCGAGAAATCATGACAGTGATTCGTCGTCATCATATGGCTGCCGGAGTATATTATTCAAAAGCAGACTGGTACAGTCCTTATTATTGGCTAGATGATGAGGAGGTAAAAGGTCGTCATGCTAGTTATGATACTGCTCAATATCCTGAAATTTGGCAAAGATATGTAGATTTTGTTCATCGGCAAATCGAAGAACTAATGACCCACTATGGGAAAATTGATTTACTCTGGCTAGATGCTGGTTGGTGTGGTGAAGGTAAAGAAGATTTACAAATGGATCGATTAGCTGATATAGCTCGTAAACATCAACCCGAGCTCATTATGGTGAATCGAGCAATGGGTGGTCGTCATGAAAACTATGTTACTCCTGAAAGAAAAATTCCTGACTACCACCAAATACCAACGAAACCGTGGGAAAGTAATATTCCTATTGGCAACGACTGGGGCTATGTACCCACAGATGTTATAAAATCAGGTGATGAATTAATTAGTACAATGGTTGAGATTGTAAGTAAGGGAGGAAATGTATTATTTGGAGTTGGTCCAACACCACAAGGAACTTTATTAGAAACGGAGGTTCAATCACTTAAGCGTCTAGGTCTTTGGATGAAAATTTACGGTGAAGGAATTTATGGAACGCGTGCGCTTAATCTGCAACCAAGTGGCCCATATTTTCTTACGCAAAGGAATCATATTATTTATTTATTTATTAAAAAAAGTTTGTGTAATCAGCAAATATCACTCGATACGATCTTAACTAGTGAGATATTGGACTTAGTAGAGGATATAAAAAACGTATCTAATGGTAAAACAATTGAAAGGAAAGATTACCAGATACTAATACCGGACGATGTAGAGCAATTTCCAATTTATGGCTGTAAAATTATATTAAATAAAAAATGAGGAGAGTTATAATATGAAAAAAAGTTTATTTAAAGCAACAGCAGCAGGTTTATTGTTGTCAACACTGATGAATGTCCTACCAGTCAATGCCGATACCTTAACGAAATTTCCTATTTCTGAAGAACCATTGGAAATGAGTTTAATTGCTCCAGGTACAGGATTAGCTGAATGGAAAGACATGCCAACTTTACAAGAATATGAAAAAATGACCAATATAAAATGGGAATATATTACACCTCCAATGGCAGATTTTAGTACACGTCTAAATTTGGCATTTGCCAGTGGTGACCTTCCTGATGTTATTTTTGCAGCAGGTTCGCAAAACTTAACACGTGGTATGGAAGTAGATTATGGTTCTCAAGGAATTTTATTACCATTAGAGGATTTATTAGCAGAAAATGCTCCAAACTTGTCAAAAGTATTAGAAGAAAATCCAGATATTAAAAAATCAATCACAGCTCCGGACGGTCATATTTATAGCTTACCTTATATTAATCATAGTTCAATCAGTATTTGGCCATTAGGTCCAATGTGGTATAACGGTACTTGGTTAGAAGCACTAGGTGTGGAAGAGGTTCCGAAAACAGTTGATGAATTCTATGATTTACTAGTTCGCATGCGTGATGAAGATCCTAATGGTAATGGGCAACAAGATGAAATTCCTTTAACTGATGTTAAACTAGACACGATTCGTTTATATATGATGGCATCATTTGGAATGAAATCATCTTCTATCGAAGAGGTTGATGGTAAAGTAAGATTTGCTCCTTCAACTGAAAATTATCGTGGCTACTTAGAATTTATGAAAAAATTATATTCAGAAAAATTATTAGACCAAGAAACCTTTATTCAATCTAATGAACAAAAGAAAGCTAAAGGACAAAATAATCAAATCGGGGTATTCCAAGACTACTTCTCATACTTTACTTTAGGCGAAAACGAAAAAGAAGCGATGAATGACCCAATGTTCCAAACATTGACCAGTGAATTTTCACCTGAAACGCTAGCCGTTGCTAGTCCGCGATTCTCAACAGGTACATTCGCAGTTACAAATAATGCGAAAGATCCTGCAGCTGCTGTGAGATGGGTTGATTATTTCTATTCAGAAGAGGGATATGAATTCATTAACCAAGGGCCAGAAGGTTTCTTATGGAATAAAGGACAAAATGCCGCAGGGGATGAGATAAAACTCTTTAATGATGAGAATGTCGATGTTGAAAAAGCTGAAGATTACCGTGGAACCATCACGCCAGCTTATGGTATTTTAGTACCGGTTTATGAGACGGACTTAACAGCAATTAAAGTGAATCCTGAAGATCCAGATGTAACGGAATTCACAGAATTCTTACGTGCTGAAACGGAAGAGAAAGTCACACCATATGCTGAAGTTCCATTCCCAATCACTTATTTAACAAAAGATGAACAAGACCAAATTAGTATGAATGCTACTGATATCTCAACTTATGTAACGGAAATGGAAGCTAAATTCATTACTGGAACGGTTGAGTTGAATGATGACACTTGGGCAGATTACTTAAAAACCTTAGAAAACATGGGAATTGAAGACTATGTGAAAGTTTACCAAGGTGCTTATGACCGTTGGGCAAATTCATAAAAGTCGATAATAAATAATTAATAGCCTCTGGTTTCTTATTCCAGAGGCTATTGTTTTAACCATATGGAGGAATTTATGTTTGAATTTGAGTATATACGAAAACAATATTATAAATTAGCTAATTTTATCAAAAAAGAAGAATATCCAATTCATGATGTTCGATTAGTTAATGGTGATTTGAATGAAGATTATGTTTTAGGAACTTATTTTGGACAAAAAAATTGTTATTATACGTTGTTATCTGAAATTAAGATTCCGCAATTAGATATTGGCGAAACATTCTGGATTGAAGCATACTCCTCTCTAACAGAATGGGATAATAGTACTAATCCACAGTTGAAATTGTATTTAAATGAAGAGCTAGTTCAAGGATTAGATGTTAACCATCGTCATACTGTCGTTCCAGAAAAGTTTTGGGGACAAAAGGTCTCATTGCGATTAGAAATCTTTAGTGGACGAGAAAAAAAGCAATTCCCAATGTATATAAAAGCGTATAAAATTGATCAAGCTACTTATAATACTTATTGGGACTTAAGAGTGGCGGTTGAAGCTTGGCAAGCTATTGAAGAAGATTCTTATAAATTGATTTATCAAGATACATTATTGAAATGTACTAAGCTATTGGATTTTCGCCAAGTTTATTCTGACGATTACTACCAGCGTTTAGACACCATTCAGTCTATTTTACAATTGAATTTATATCAAAAATTCAAAGAATTGTCACCAGTAGACGTCTATGCAATCGGTCATACTCATATTGATTTGGCATGGTTATGGACTTTTCAGCAGGCCATTGAAAAGGGTGAACGTAGTTTTTCAACGATTTTAAAATTTATGGAAGATTATCCTAATTTTACTTTTATTCAAAGCCAACCACAATTGTATCAAGATATTAAAGAACAGTATCCAGAATTATATCAATTGATCCAAACCAAAATTAAAGAGGGAAGATGGATACCCGAAGGGGCGATGTGGGTTGAAAGTGATCCTAATTTAATTTCTGGTGAGTCAATGGTTCGACAATTTTTATATGGAAAACAGTATTTTAAAAATGAATTTGGGATTGAAAGTAAAATCTGTTGGTTACCAGATGTATTTGGTTATTCACCAGCACTGCCACAAATTATGGCTAAAACCAATACTCCATATTTTATGACCACCAAATTATCGTGGAATCAAATGAATCAAATACCAAATGATTCTTTCACTTGGAAAGGATTAGATGGAAGTGAAGTGTTAGTTCATTTTATACCGACAGTGAGTGTCGGTTATAGTCCTACACCATTTTATACCACCTATAATGGCATGTTAGATCCGTTAACCTTAAAGAAAAGTTGGGATCGTTATATCAATAAAGATAAAAATAACTTTATTATGAATGCCTATGGATATGGTGATGGTGGGGGAGGGCCGACGATCGAAATGTTGGAAACGGCTCAAAGATTAGAAAATGGATTACCAGGAATACCAAAAGTGAAGAATAGTAACGCACTTGATTTTTTTGAAAATTTGGAAAAATCAAGTGAGAAACAAAACTTTAATACATGGGTGGGGGAACTTTACTTTGAATATCACCGTGGTACTTATACATCAATCGGTAAAATAAAGCGTCAAAATCGTTTTGCGGAATTTTACTTACAAAATATTGAAAAACTGTATACTCTTTATAATTGGGAAAACTATCCAAAGTCAGCATTAGAAAATTTATGGAAAATCGTTTTAAAGCATCAATTTCATGATGTCTTACCGGGGAGTTCCATTCAAGAAGTTTATGATGAAGCGGATTCTACTTTCGAAAAATTATTTATGTCATTTGAACACTTATTCAACAATCTATTTCACTCTCCTGAGGAAAAGCATGATTTAATAATCTTTAATCCTAATGGGATTTCACAAAACGGCTATATTCAATTAAAAGAGTCAACAGGAAGTCTACTTCTAAATGGCCAAAAAGTGTTAGAAAGTCAACAATTGACAAATCAAGAACGCTTATATTATTTACCTAACTTGAAACCATTATCCACTGTAAAAGTAGGCTTGGAAGAAACGAAATCGGCAGAAGCGGATTCAAATTTTAAATATAATGACAAAACCCGTCAATTAGAGACTCCTTATTATTTTGTTGAATTTGATAAAGATTACCAAATTATTAGTTTATATGATAAAGAAGCGCAGCGTATGGTGAATGTCAATCAAGGATTATTAAATGAGTTAGTGGTGTATGAGGATATCCCGATGGATTATGATGCATGGGATATTGATATCTATTATCCTTATAAACGTTGGACCATTCGTCATTTAAACAGCGTAAAAGTAAAAGAAAACGGATCCTTGATATTTAGTCTCCTTATTGAACGATACTATCAACATTCTACTATCCAACAGGAAATAATTTTTCATGCATATTCAAGAAGAATTGATTTTAAAACAGAGGTAGATTGGCAAGAAAACCAACAGCTCTTAAGGGCTGAATTTAATGTGGAAATACACGCATATGAAAGTATTCACGACATTCAATTTGGAAATATTAAGCGTCCAGTGCATCGAAATACTAGTTGGGATATTGCCAAATTTGAAACATGTGCTCACAAGTGGATTGATTTATCGGAAGAAGATTATGGTTGTGCGCTAATGTCAGATTGTAAATATGGTTACAATACTGAGTATCAAAAATTAGGAATATCTTTAATTAAGTCACCTATTGATCCCTATCCAAAAGCAGATATTGGTAATCATCAATTTTCTTATAGTTTGTATCCGCATCAAGGTGATTGGAAGAATTCGGATGTTGTAGCAGAAAGTTATCAATTAAATAATCCATTGGTGGCTTTACCGGTCGCTGAAGATCAGCAGATAATGTCACCTCCAATTGAATTTGAGAATGATGCGATAATAATGGATACTTTAAAACAATCAGAAGATGGCAAAGGAATTATTGTAAGACTTTTTGACTTTAAAGGACGTCGGAGCAAAGTGAATGCTAGGGTTATCTCTTCATATACTAAAGTTTATGAATGTAACTTACTTGAAGAAATTGAAACGGAATTAAGGATTGATTCAAACAATCAATTTATATGTGAAGTGAAGCCCTATGAAATTAAAACAATTAAATTAATGTAAGGTGGTCATATGATAAATCGATTATTAAAAGAAATGACACTTCGCGAAAAAGTAGGACAACTGAATCAAAAATTATATGGATGGGATGTCTTCGAAAAAAATAAAGGGAAAGTGATTCTAACCGAAACGTTTAAAAAAGAAGTAGAACGATGGGATGGCTTAGGTTTTATTTATGGTGTCTTTCGCGCAGATCCATGGTCAATGATGGATTTTAATCATGGACTGACGAAAGAAGAATCATGGTCTTTAAGTCATAATATTCAAAACTATTTGAAAGAAAATACCCGTTTAGGAATTCCAGTACTGTTAAGTGAAGAGTGTCCGCATGGACATCAAGGACTCTACTCAACAAGTTTTCCAGTCAATTACAGTGTTGGGGCCAGTTGGAATCCCACACTCTATCAAAAAGCACAAGCAATCGTGGCTAACGAAATACGTATGACCGGTGCACATATTGGCTTAATATCTACTCTAGATGTATCTAGAGATCCTCGTTGGGGCAGAACTGAAGAATGCTTTTCTGAAGATGCTTATTTAACAGGTCGTTTTACAAAAGCAGCTTTAAGAGGACTTCAAGGGGATATTTCTGACCGATTGGGACCAGATAAGGTATTGGCTACCTTGAAACATTTTGCGGGACAAGGCGCGACTTATGGTGGTCATAATGCGGGACCAACGGGTATTGGGGAGCGTGAATTATATGAGATTCATTTATTACCCATGAAATATGCTATTGAAGAAAATGTTCGACTCACGATGGCTGCCTATAATGATATTGATGGCATCCCGTGTCATGGTAATGAGAAGTTATTAAATTTAATGCTTCGAGATAGATTAGGTTATGAAGGAGCTGTAATGTCCGATGGTGTTGCATTAGAACGGCTAGTTTCGCTCGTGGATGGCAATCGTGAATTAGCAGCTGCTTGGGCTCTAAAAAGTGGGGTAGACATTAGTCTCTGGGATAATGTTTTCACCTATTTAGAAGGTGCAATTGAAAAGAAATATCTTGAGATGGAGAGTTTAGATCAAGCGGTTCTAAGAGTTTTAAAATTAAAAGAAAAATTAGGATTATTTGAACCCCCAGCTACGAAAATCAAAGGATATGATTTTCGAGAAACCAGCCTAATCAATAAACAACTAGCACAAGAATCAATGGTATTACTAAAGAATGACAATAATATTTTGCCGATTGATGTTAATAAAATAAAAAAAATAGCGGTTATTGGTCCTAACGCTGATGCACCTTATAATCAGTTAGGGGACTATACACCCTATAAAGAAGATGAAACTGTGTCTACTGTTTTACAAGGGATTAACGAATATCTTAAAGACTCCCCTGTTGAAATATTATATGCTAAAGGTAGTATGATATCCTATGGTAATACTGAGCTGTTAGAACAGGCCAAAAAAATTGCTGCACAGGCTGATTTTGTTATTCTTGCTTTGGGAGGAGCCAGTGCGCGTGATTTTTCAACTCAATTTGATGAAAATGGTGCTGCCTTAAGTGGCTCTAGTGAAATGACGAGTGGCGAAAATATTGACTTAGCTGATATTGAATTACCACCGTGCCAAAAAGAATTAGTTAATGAAATCTATAAAATTAACAAAAATATAATTGTTGCCTTAATTCAAGGACGACCTCATATTATTAATGAAGTTGAGTCGAAAATCAAAGGACTCTTTAATCTAGGATACCCTGGTGAAATGGGAGGGATAGCTTTTGCTGAACTGTTATTTGGTAAAGTATCTCCAAGTGGTAAATTAGCGATGAGTATACCATTATCAAATGGTTCTTTACCCGTTTATTATAACTATAAAGATAACCATCACAAGTATGCTTATATTGATCAAGAAGAACGTTATGCATATCCGTTTGGTTATGGCTTAACTTACTCAAAATTTGAACTTCGTGAAGTTAGAGTTAGCGATAAAATCAATGAGGAAAAGTATCAAGTAGAAATAACAGGACAACTTGCCAATATCGGTGAAATCGATGCTCACGAAGTCGTTCAGGTATATATTCGAGCTCATCATTTAAAAGTCATACCACGAGTCAAGGAACTAAAAGGGTTTAAGAAAATATTTGTTCCAAAAGGAAAACAAGTTTCGTTTTCCATTATATTAAGCGAAATGGAGTTAAGTGGATTGGATGAAAATCTTGAAGAACGTTGTTACTCTAAAGTAAAAGTAATAGTTGAGTGTCAAGAGACTATAATTGAAAAGAATATAAAGTTTAATTAATGCCAAAACTAGGAGGTGACGAATAACCCTATGGGAAAGAAAATTGAGGATCTAATAAAAGTTGTACCTACAGAGCGACAATTAAAGTGGCAACAATTAGAATTTATTGGTTTTATTCATTTTGGAATCAATACGTTTTATAATGCTGAATGGGGACAGGGCAATGAAGATATTAGTTGTTTTAATCCCAAGAGATTAGATGCTGAACAATGGGTTCGCACTTTAAAGGCTGCTGAAATGAAAGGTGTCATATTAACTTGTAAACATCATGATGGATTTTGTTTGTGGCCCAGCCAGTATACTTCACATACTATCGCCAATACTCCCTATAAAGATGGCAAAGGAGATATTGTAAAAGAAGTAGCGGCTGCTTGTAAAAAATATGATATGAAATTTGGAGTTTATCTTTCACCTTGGGATTTGACTGAATCAAGCTATGGTACAGGAAAAGAGTACAATGAATTTTTTGTTAATCAACTTACCGAGTTATTGACGCAATACGGTGACATATTTGAAGTTTGGTTTGATGGAGCGAATGGTGAAGGACCCAATGGAAAAACGCAAGAATATGATTGGTTAGGTTATTATCAAATTATTCGCCAATTACAACCCAATGCAGTAATTGCGATTATGGGACCAGATGTTCGATGGATAGGAAATGAAGCAGGCGTCGTAAGAAATAATGAGTGGAGTGTGGTACCAGAAGCGTATTCAGATCCATCCTATACCGCTAGACACTCCCAACAAGCGGATGATAAGGAGTTTGCTCAAACCTATCGACATGAAGATGCAGATTTAGGTAGTCGTTCTGTCATCATGAATTATCCAGGTAAATTAATCTGGTATCCAGCTGAAACAGATACCTCGATAAGACCAGGATGGTTCTATCATCCTGATCAAAACTCACAAGTAAAAAGTAGTGAAGAACTATTTAACTTATATAAAAAGTCAGTTGGCGGTAATAGTGTCTTATTATTAAATGTCCCCCCTAACAAAGAAGGATTGATTTCTGAAGTAGATGAACGCGAATTAAAATCTCTAGGTGAAAAAATAAGAGATTTGAATTGCGTTGATGATACCATAGCGTATGACATAATGTATGGAAAAGATATTTTATTAAATGGGTATCAATCAATTGAAAATATTGCTGCAAATGTAATTGTTGTTAGCTTTCAAAAACCAGAAGTGATTAGATATCTTATTATCCAAGAGGATATCACCAAAGGACAAAGAGTTGAAAAAGTAACAATCGAAATTTTTGATGAGCAAGGTAATCGTAAAGTTCAGATTTTGGTACGATAGGTTATAAGAAGATAATTGAATTTGAAGGTATCAATAAAGCGAAAAAAGTAAGAATGATTATTAATAAATTTAGAGGAACAAAAGTATTATTGAATAATATTAAGTTGAAATTTGAGAGTCTGAAAAAATAATAAATTGTTCAGATTATTGAGTAGAACTAAAAATATAAAAAATATTATAAGATTAAATCCTAGCAATTAAGAACAATAATTTGGAACCGCAATTTTTAGTGGGGAAAATTGATAAATATTGTTGGAGCTTAATTAAAAATAATCTATTTTATCAAAAATACTTGGTAGAGGACTTTTCTTTGAGCTAAATGTTTTTTATTCCCATACTTTTGAGAAGTTGTTATTCTAAATAAAATGTAAGAAATAGAAGTTGAACATTTTTGTTCACTTCTTTTTTTTCACTTTATTTTCTATTGATTTATTAAGCAAGGGATTGCATGCAAACACAATAAAAAAGAAATTTTGTTTCTTTTTATATAATATTTTTAAGAAACAATGTTGCATTCCAGAATTATTTGTATTAAACTATGTAATGAAAGGACTTACAACGAGGAGGTTTAGAAATTGTTCTCTAAAACGAAAAAGCCAATTCTGTGGGGTGGCGCTACCTCAGCGAGTCAATACGAAGGGAGTTGGGATGTCGGTGGCAAAGGAATCGATACACAAGACTGCCGGCCGTATATCCCCCGAACTGATAATGCAACCATGAGTACACGCTTAATTAAACAAGCAACGGTTGATGAAGCCAAACAATCCTCTTCAACCCAATTTTATCCATTTCGTCAAGGATCGAAAGGATATGAGCATTGTATTGAAGACTTGGAACTGTTGAAAGAATTAGGGATAGAGATTTATCGTTTCTCGATTTCTTGGGCACGTTTATTTCCAACTGGAGAAGAATTAGAGCCTATTGAAGCTGGTTTAGATTATTATGACAAAATTTTTGATTTCCTAAAGGCAAATGATATAAAAGTATTTTTGACTTTGTATCATTATGCGATGCCGCTTCATTTAGTAGAAAAATATGGTGGTTGGAAAAATCGTCAAGTAATAGATCATTATCTTCGATTTGCGAAAGTTGTTTTAGAACGATGGGGCGATAAAATTGATTATTGCTTACCATTTAATGAAATTAATACAGGATATTTTTCTCCTTATAATGGCATTGGTTTAATTCAAAAGGATGAGGGAGGATATGATGAGCAAGATATTTATCAAGCACTCCATCATCAATTTGTAGCAAATGCTAAAGTGATTGAATTTGCAAAGAAGCATGGACAGGTTAAATTTGGCTCAATGATTGCTTTTTTCAATTATTATCCCTTAACTGCTAAGCCTGAAGATAATCTCAAATTAGTTCAAGATGAACAACGATATCAGTGGTATTTCTCGGATGTGATGGTAAATGGGCATTACCCTTACTATATGAATCAATATTTTAAAGATAATGACCTTAACATCGTCATTACAGAAGAAGATAAAAATATACTTAAAAACAACACGGTTGATTTTGTGTCTATCTCCTATTATCAGTCTTCGGTTATTTCTACTGAGGAGTCTGAGAAAACAGCTGGTAATTTGGTCGTTTCTACAAAGAATCCTTATCTAAAGGCGACGGATTGGGGATGGCAAATCGATCCGGTCGGTATTCGAATTGCGCTTAATAAGATTTATGATCGGTATCAATTACCCATCATTATTTCTGAAAATGGTATTGGCGCACATGAAGTATTGAATTCAGACAATACGGTTAATGACCAGCACCGAATTGAATATTTAGAACAACATTTTAATCAAATATTGTTAGCTCAAAACGACGGTGTTGAGATTGAAGTTTATCTGTTGTGGGGTGTCATTGACATCGTGTCAGCAGGGTCATGTGAGATGGCGAAACGATATGGTGTTGTTTATGTAGATGCGGACAACGAAGGTCAAGGAAGTTATCGTCGATATAAAAAGCAAAGTTTTGCTTGGTATCAAAACTTTATTAATAAACAGCAAAGGAGATCATTATGAATTTTAGTGAAATTGAAAAATTAAACACTGAGAAAAATAATTCAAATACACGCGATATTGATATTCTCTCGACTAAACAAATATTAACAAAGATTAATGAAGAAGATCAAAAAGTTCCAGGCATAGTTGCTAGTCAAATTGATGCGATAACTCAGTTGGTTGATGAACTTTATTTGAAAGTTCATCAAGGAGGACGCTTAATTTATATTGGCGCAGGAACGTCTGGCCGTTTAGGAGTATTAGATGCATCTGAATGCCCACCAACATTTGGTGTGGATAAAGATATGGTACAAGGTTTAATAGCTGGCGGTAAAGAAGCGATGTTCATCGCTCAAGAAGGTGCGGAAGACTCAGAAACGGATGCCGTGGAAGATTTAAAAGCTATCGGATTAAATGAACTTGATTTCGTAGTGGGTATTGCTGCAAGTGGACGGACACCTTATGTGATAGCTGCTTTAAGATATGCAAACTCTCTTGGAGCTGGTACTGGATCCATCGCTTGTGTAAAGAATAGTCAAATAGGTGAAGTGGCTATGTTTC
The DNA here is from genome assembly GCF_001811625.1 of Globicatella sp. HMSC072A10. Classification (NCBI taxonomy): domain Bacteria; kingdom Bacillati; phylum Bacillota; class Bacilli; order Lactobacillales; family Aerococcaceae; genus Globicatella; species Globicatella sp. HMSC072A10. The sequence goes on from NZ_KV805627.1 coordinate 23,881, forward strand.
CAATTGAGGTAGTAACGGAAGCTGAAGCTATCACGGGTTCTACACGAATGAAAGCTGGGACGGCTCAAAAACTCGTTTTAAATATGATTTCAACAACATTAATGATAAAACTTGGTAAAACTTATCAAAATTATATGGTCGATTTACAACCAACTAATAGTAAATTAGAAAAACGTGCGGTAAGAATGATCGCAGAGCTTTTATCATTAGAAACGGATCACGCCTATGATTTATATATTAAATCAGGAAAGCATGTGAAATTAGCGTTAGTCATGCATTTAGCTGGTCTTAACTTAGAGGAAGCTCAAGCAACACTAGATGCTAATCAAGGCCATATTCGTTTAGCAATTAATAACTTAGCTTAGGAGGTAAACAATGGAAGGTTTAGAATTATCAATATTTAATATTATTTCAAATGGTGGCAATGCCAAGGGGTTAGTTTATGAAGCGATGGAAGCTGCAGAAAAAGGAGACTTTGAACAAGCAGATAACTTAATGAAAGAAGCAGATGAGTTTTTAACGGTGGCTCATCAAACGCAAACCGAATTATTACAAGGTGAAGCGAACGGAGATAAACATGACATTTCATTATTAATGGTTCATGCACAAGACCATCTGATGACTTCAATAGAAGTTCGTAATTTAGCCGATTTGGTTATTCGTATGAACAAGCGTCTTCATGATTTAGAAATTCAGGATTAGTAAAATGAAATCTCAACCAGAAAACAAACCCAAAAATAGTAACTCCAGTCCATTAAGAATGGAGAAAAATAATAAAATACCTAGTTTTGGTTATAAGAGTTCTATTTTTATGTTAGGGATGTTGATTCTAATTTGGCTAGGGGTTCCTTACTTAGTTCAGTTACTCCATTTGAATTTACAGTGGGGGACGATCTTAATAGGAGGTGTATTATCAGGATTTACCATTGGCTTTACACAATTTTTTATTGAAACAAAGAAAGGAATGACCCAAGCTTTTTGGATTGTTTCAATATTATGGTCATTATTTATTGGTTTATTTATTTTGATGTTTGTCTCAATGGGTGTGTTATTTTAAGAAAGAGAGGAAAAAAAGATGAAAGCATTATTAGTATGTTCAGGTGGAATGTCATCGGCTATTTGTGCCAAAGCGTTACAAGACGCAGCAACTGCCAATGGGCAAGATATTCAAGTTACAGAATGTGGGACTCAAGCGTTTGAAGAAGAGGTGAAAAAAGGTTATGAAATTGCCTTAGTAGCACCTCAAATTCGTCATCGTTTTAGTACATTAGAATCATTAGCAAAAGCAGCGGGGGTACCCATTATTTTGATCAAACCTCAAGGTTATACACCTTTAGGTGGCAAGATTTTATTGCAACAAGTCAATGAAGAATTAAAAAAATAAAAAGAAGTGAGGACATCAATTATGTTTGATAAAATTTCTCAATTTATGGATGAAAAGCTGTCTACGCCAATGGCGAGATTAGCTGAACAACGACACTTAAGAGCGATTCGTGATGGGATTATTGCTACTTTACCTTTAATTATTGTGGCATCTATGTTCTTAGTGTTAGCCTTTTTACCAAATTCATTACCACAAGATTGGGGTATTACCCAATTTCTATCGGCGAATGCAGGGAAAATATTATTACCACATCGCGTATCGATGTATATTATGACATTATATGCAGTATTTGGTATCGGCCATTCTTTAGCTGGTTCGTATAAATTAGATCCCTTATCTGGGGGGATTTTGGCTGAATTAGCATTCTTATTAACCATTACTCCGAAAATGGCACCTGTTGCTTCAGAAGGGGTATTGAAGTTAGCAGAATCAAATGCGGAATTACAAGACTATATCAATGCAGTTCCAGGTGGATTTAACTTACCAATGGCTAACTTAGGTTCAGCAGGTATGTTTGTGGGTATTTTATCTGCTTTCTTTGCCGTAGAGGTTTATCGCTTTACACAAAAATCTGGCTTTAAGATTTCAATGCCACCACAAGTACCGGCTTCGGTAGCACGTTCTTTTGAAGCTTTGACACCAACTGTCATTATTTTATTAGTATTATCAACGGTCACTTACTTTATTGGCTTCGATTTACACCAAATCGTTGGAAAATTAGTGGAACCATTAATTAAAGCGACAGATAGCTTACCATCTGCTTTAATAATTGTTCTATTAGCACAATTCTTCTGGTCATTTGGTATTCATGGATGGTCAATTGTAGGTTCATTAGCTCGACCTTTATGGTTAGTATTAATTGATCAAAATACCTTAGCATTTTCAAATAACGAAGCTGTAGTGAATACTGCTGCTGAACCATTCTATCAATGGTTCGTTATGGTTGGTGGTTCAGGTGCAACTTTAGGTTTAGCTATTTTATTTGCATTCTTTGCTAAATCAGCTTATGGTAAATCTTTAGGTAAAACGGCATTCATTCCATCTATCTTTAACATTAATGAACCAATGATCTTTGGAGCGCCATTAGTATTGAATCCGATGCTAATTATTCCATTTATCTTAGTACCCGTGCTTAATACGTTAATTGCTTGGGGAGCATTTTCTATGGGCTTAGTTAACCGCGTTGTGGCAACTGCTCCATGGACTTTACCTGGACCTATTGGCGCTTTCTTAGCAACTGGTTCTGATATTCGTGCTGCTTTATTAAGTATTTTCTTAATCGTATTGTCAGTCGCAATCTACTACCCATTCTTTAAAATGTATGATAATAAATTATTAGCTGAAGAAACTGAAGGAACAGACACTTTAAATTAGTATTTTAGGAGGCAAAACATGAGACAATTAGGAATTTCGATTTATCCTGATAAATCGAGTGTTAATGACATTAAGGATTATATTGAGAAAGCAGCCAAGGCAGGATTTTCAAGAATATTCTCTTGTTTACTTTCTGTGAATAAATCGAAAGCAGAGATTGTGGAAGAATTTAAAACAATTAATCAGTTTGCTAAATCAAAAGGTTTTAATGTGATTGTCGATGTGGCGCCTCGAATTTTTGAAGCTTTAGATATTTCATATCAGGACCTATCATTCTTTAAAGAAATTGGTGCTGACGGATTGCGACTTGATGTTGGCTTTACCGGAGCAGAAGAAACCATGATGACTTATAATGAGTTTGGATTAACCATCGAAGTAAATATGAGTAATGATGTGAGTACGATTGATACGATTATGGATTATCAACCTAATCGTTACTTATTACAAGGGTGCCATAACTTTTATCCTCATGGGTATTCTGGGTTAGGTGTAAAATTCTTCAAAGATTGTAGTGCACGTTTTAGAAACCATGGTTTAAAAACTGCAGCATTTGTGACTAGTCAAAATACCAACACCTTTGGTCCATGGCCGGTCACACAAGGATTACCAACTTTAGAAATTCATCGTCAGCTGCCATTAAAATCACAAATTAAACATTTTATCGCGATGAATGTAGTCGATGATATTATCATTTCAAATTGTTATCCTTCTGATGAAGAATTAGCTTCTGTAGCAGATTTAGATTTGAATTTAGTTACGTTTGATGTCGAATTAATTGACGATTTATCTGAAGTTGAAAAAAGTATCATCTTTGATGAACTTCATTTTAATAGAGGGGATACTTCTGATTATTATTTACGTTCGACACAAAGCAGAGTTAAATATAAAGGGCATCAATTTGATTTGCATCATGCACCTGATATTATAAAAAAAGGTGATATCATCATTGAAAGTAGTTTATACGGCCATTATGCTGGTGAATTACAAATTGCATTAAAAGATATGAAAAATTCTGGTTTTTCAAATGTTGTGGGACATGTAGTGGCTGACGAACAATTTATTTTAGATGAAATCAAACCATGGCAAAAATTTAAATTTAGAAAGGCAGTCAAATGAGATATTTTTTAGGAGTCGACGGTGGCGGCACTAAAACAAAATTTGAATGTTATGATGAAAGTGGGGCTTTGGTATCAGAGATATCAAAGCCTACTTGTCATTTACTTCAAGTTTCGCGAGATGATGCCGTTGAAGTATTACAATCAGGATTGTTAGCCATTAAAGAAGCAATTCAATTTCAACAAAAACAGGATGAACTGTATATAGGTCTAGGGCTAGCAGGTTATGGACTAGATCAACATTTACGCCAACAAATCGAAAGTGTTTGTCAAGAGGCCTTTGCAAACGAACAGTACCTTTTAAGAAGTGATGCTGAGATTGCCTTAATTGGGGCATTAAAAGGGAATGATGGTATTTTAATCATTGCTGGCACAGGTTCGATAGCATTTGCAAAGATTGGAGATCAGATTGAGCGTTGTGGTGGATGGGGCTATCAATTAGGTGATGAAGGATCTGGATACTGGATCGGTCGTCAATTATTAACTGAATTTACCAAACAATCTGATGGCCGTCATTTGAAGACCGATTTATATTCAATGATACGTGAGCATTTATCATTGGATCAAGATGGCGAACTCATTCAATGGGTTGCTTCAAGAGAAAATCAGCGCACAGCTATTGCGCAATTAAGTCGAATAGGACACGAGCTACTGATGAGTGGTGACATAGCCGTTCGTAATATTTATAATAAAGCAGCTCAAGAATTAGCTGGTTTAGTAAATAAGTTTAAAGAGGAATATGATGAGATGTCCATTTCGGTATCTTATATTGGTGGAATCTTAGAGTACAGTGAGCCTTTTCGGACCATGCTAAAAAGTCAGTTGGATTCTAAATATGCCTTAATGGAACCTTATTATTCACCAGCCAAAGGAGCAAGTATATTAGCACAAGAATTATTAGAAAAGAAATGAAGGTGAGAAAGTATGCCTTGTTTATCCAAAATATCTAATATTTATCCAACCTTAACAGAAACAGAAAAACGAATTGCTGACTTTATCTCATCGAATGTTTCCGTAACATTAGCAGAATCAATTCATGTTTTAGCTGAAAAAACCGAGACAAGTCCAGCGACGTGGGTGCGTTTTTCAAAAAAATTAGGTTACAGCGGCCTCACAGCGATGAAAGTAGATTTATCAAAGGATGAATTGAATCTAACAAAGTCGTGGACGGGTGTTATTAATGAAGAAGATAGTTTTGAAGAAATTTTTAATAAAAGTAAAAAAAGTTTGGTCAATGAGCTAAACGATACTTTGGAAATAGTAAGCTTCGATTCCATTATTCAAGCAATCAATATCCTAAAGAAAGCCAGACGCATTTATTTATTTGGCGTTGGTGGTAGTGGTGTTGCTTGTTATGATTTAGTTTTTAAATTGGTACGTATAGATTTGAATGCAATTTATCAACAAGAAGCTCATTTATTAATGTCTCAAATGGCTCATCTAGGGCCAGAAGATGCTGTTATTTTAATTTCATATTCTGGACAAACAAAAATGGTCAATAAAGTGGCAGAAGTCGCAAAGCAAAAGGGTGCAACGATTATTTCCATTACTCAATTTAATCCTAATACACCATTAGCTAAATTATCTGATATTCCACTCTATATTCCTATCGTTGAAAATCCGTTACGGATAGGGGCGATTGCATCAAGAAATTCAACCCTAGTTGTTACTGATTTTTTATATTTAGGGTTAGCGAAAAATAATTTTGAAAAGACAAAAGAAGATTTAATTAAGACAAGAAAATTTGTTGAAGATGTAACTGAATAGAGATATTAAGTTATGGTCGATGTTGAAAGAATATTAAAGTGATAGATAGTAAAGTTAAACCGTCATTTATATTTTTTGATTATCATATGGATGTAAGATAGATAGGAGGCAATAGATGTTAGCAGTAGGATTAATGTCCGGTACCTCATTAGATGGAATAGATGCTGTACTTTGTAAAATAAAGGGTGTTGGGATCAATACTAAGATTGAACAACTGGAATTTATTGAGATGCCAATGCCTGTGAAAATTAAAAAGAAAATTCAGTTAGCCTGTTTAAATCAGATGACAACCCGAGACATTTGCAGTTTAAATTTTGAATTAGGTGCATTATTTGCCGATGCAGTTAAAAAGGTCTGTGCTAAAGCAGGTATTGAGACGCAAGCATTAGACTACATCGCCTCACATGGACAGACAATCTATCATATCCCTAAAGAAAATGAAGACCTGTGTCGTAGCTCTTTACAGATTGGAGAACCAGCAGTGATTGCTTACGAATGCCAATGTCCTGTTGTATCGAACTTTCGGACTATGGATATAGCAGCTGGTGGACAAGGTGCACCATTAGTTCCTTATAGTGAATGGGTCTTATATAGTGATCAGTTTTACCACCGAGTCCTTCAAAATATTGGTGGCATAGGTAATTTAACCTATCTACCTGCTCATGGGAGTTTTACCGATGTAATGGCGTTCGATACTGGTCCTGGCAACATGATGATTGATTACGCATGCCAGCAATTGTTTAACCTTCAATATGATGAGGGAGGGCAAATAGCTGCTCAGGGTCAGTTAATTGATCAAATGGTTGAAGAACTTAAAGCTCATTCGTATTTAACAATGCCTTTACCCAAAACAACTGGACGTGAAATGTTTGGCAATGATTTTACCCAAGAGTTATTAGATAAATATCGAGAATATAATCCAACGGATATTATCCATACTCTCACTTGGTTTACTGCTTATTCAATTAGTTCGGCTTATAAAAGCTTCTTAATTGAAAAAGGTCTGGTCATTGATCAGGTCATCATTGGCGGGGGAGGAGCTTATAATCAATTGATGATTCAGATGATTAGAGAACAATTATCGGATTTCAACATCGAAGTCATGACCCAAGAAGAGCTAGGATATTCTAGTGCGGCCAAGGAAGCAATCGCTTTTGTGATTATGGGGAATGAAACAATCAATCGACGCCCGTCTAATGTTCCATCAGCAACTGGAGCAAAGCAATCTGTTATCTTAGGAAATGTGACATATTATTAGAAATAAATCTTACAATTCTATAAAAATATTCACTCATAATCAGAGTTTTGATTCTGTGGTGTTTTGGCATTTAATGAAAGTTAATTGGAAAACTGAGATATGTTTGTCTTTTGGTAATGAAAAGCCTGCTGATTTTTGAAAGATCAGCAGGCTAAAATATTGATAAGAGTCACAAAGCAGAATTATGTTTAGAAAATATTTTTAGCGACTAGTTACAATGAATAAATCTTATATTAATCTCTCATAAAGATATCACGTGTAAATACTTTATCTTTTACATCATCTAATTGGCTATCATAACGGTTCACGATAATCGCTTGAGATAATTGTTTGAATTCATCTAAGTCGCCGATTACTTCACTACCAAAGAAAGTAGTGCCTGCTTCTAGGGTTGGTTCATAAATGACCACTTTAGCACCTTTTGCTTTGATTCGTTTCATAACGCCTTGAATTGCTGATTGACGGAAGTTATCAGAATTACTCTTCATCGTTAAGCGGTAAACGCCAATAACGGTTTCTTTTTCTCTCGTCTCATCCCATGTGCCATCATAATGATGCGCTCCACTTAATTCTAATACTCGATCAGCAATATAATCCTTACGAGTACGGTTAGATTCTACAATCGCTGTAATCATATTTTGTGGAACATCATCAAAGTTAGCTAATAACTGTTTCGTATCTTTCGGTAAGCAATATCCACCATAACCAAATGAAGGGTTATTATAGTGGGTGCCAATACGTGGATCTAAACCAACACCATCGATAATGTCCTTAGTATTTAACCCTTTAGTCTCAGCGTAAGTATCTAGTTCATTGAAATAGGAAACACGTAAGGCTAAGTAGGTATTTGCGAATAATTTAACCGCTTCTGCTTCTGTGAATCCCATAAATAAGGTAGGGACATCGTCGATCAATGCACCAGCTTGTAATAATTCCGCAAAGATTTCTGCTTTTTCACGCGATTCTTCATCACAAGAAACGATAATACGTGAAGGATATAAGTTATCATATAATGCTTTTGATTCACGTAAGAACTCTGGACTGAATAAAATGTTTTGCGTATTGTATTTTTTACGAACAGATTCAGTATATCCAACTGGAATGGTTGACTTAATAATCATCATAGCATTAGGATTAGCTTTTAATACTAACTCAATCACAGTCTCAACCGCTGAAGTATCAAAGAAATTCAATTTACTATCATAATTAGTTGGGGCAGCAATAATGACATAATCCGCCTCAGCATAAGCTTTTTCGCCATCTAAAGTAGCAGTTAAATTTAACTCTTTTTCTGCTAAATATTGTTCGATATAGTCATCTTGAATAGGTGATTTTTTATTATTAATCATGTCTACTTTTTCATGAACGATGTCAACTGCTGTTACTTGATTGTGTTGCGCTAATAAGACTGCTAAAGATAATCCAACATAACCTGTCCCAGCAACCGCAATTTTATATGATTTTGGTGTTGCTTTTTTCGTTTCAGCTTTTTCTTCTACGAATAATTCAGTCAAGTCAAAATCTAATGCTTCTGCTAAGCTTTCTAATTGATTGATCATCGGTAAGTAGTCTAAGTTTTCAATACGTCCGATTAAAGAACGGTTGATGCCGGTCAATTCTGATAATTGGGCTTGCGTTAAATCTTTCGCTTTACGTTTGTTCGTAACAGTTTCAGCTAATAATTGAACTGATAATTTTTTCATAATGGACTCCTTTGTTATTTAAAGTAACATTTTTATTTAGTAACAAGCAAAATTATACCGTTAATCGTGTCGAAAAGCAAATTTTTATTAGATATTGATATTTTAAATAACAAAAAACTAGCGTAATGCGTTAAATTAGTGTACAATGAAGTCAAACATTAAATATTGAATAGAAAGAGGTATATATATGTCTAAAGTTAGAAAAGCTGTGATTCCAGCAGCAGGACTTGGAACACGCTTTTTACCAGCAACCAAAGCAATTGCTAAGGAAATGATTCCAATTGTTGATAAACCATCGATTCAATTTATTGTAGAAGAAGCATTAGCTTCAGGAATTGAAGAGATTTTAATCGTAACTGGAAGAAGTAAACGTGCGATTGAAGACCACTTTGACTCTAACATTGAGTTAGAATCTAACCTTGAAATGAAAGGTAAACAAGAGTTATTAGATATCGTCCGTGAAACAACTGGTATTAGAATGTTCTTTGTGCGCCAACCATATCCAAAAGGATTAGGTGATGCGGTATTACAAGCTAAAAGCTTTATTGGTGACGAACCCTTTGTGGTAATGTTAGGTGACGACATTATGCGTGACGAAGTGCCTCTAACTAAACAATTAATCGATGCTTATGAACAAAATCATGCCTCAAACATTGCAGTCATGAAAATGCCGATGGAAGACATTAGTAAATATGGTGTTATCGACATCGAAAGCCAATTAGAAGAAGGCTTATATAATGTTAAGAAATTCGTTGAAAAACCAAAAATGGAAGACGCACCAAGTGATTTAGCGATTATTGGTCGTTACTTATTAACACCAGAAATTTTTGATTTATTAGAAAAACAAGAGGCCGGTGCGGGTGGCGAAGTTCAATTAACCGATGCGATTGATACCTTAAATAAAACCCAACGCGTCTTTGCTAAAGAATTTAATGGCCAACGTTTTGACGTCGGAAACAAATTAGAATTCATGAAGTCAAGTATCTTAGTGGGCTTAGAACACCAAGAAATTGGCGACGAACTAAAAGACTTCGTTAAGAAGATTGCAGAAACATTATAATTAGCAGTTAAATAAAATGAATCGGCGGGCTGAGGCTCGCCGTTTTTTTTATATGAAGGCTGTTTCTATATACGAAGCTGTTTTTATATACGAACGCCGGTTTTTATATACGAACGACGTTGGTGAATTGTTAAGGTAGAAAAGTTTAGAAAGCCATACTTGAAAATAAGTTTTGTCTCATTCCCCTTCGCCTAACAGCGTATCAATGAAGAAAACCGGCAGCAATGCCGGTTTTATTGATCAAATTATAAAGAATCGAACAGATTTTGTTTGATTCATGATATAAATGCTATATAGTTTTTCCATACAATTTTGAATATTCTTTAGGTGTGACTCCAATTTCTTTCTTAAAAACTCGAATAAAAGAATTGACATTTGAATAACCAATCTTTTCTGCTACCTCATTCACTCTGCAATCAGGTTCAATGAGTAATTCTTTAGCTTTTTCAAGTTTTATTTTAGTAATGTACGACTTAAATCTTATGTTTGAATTTTGTTTAAGTAATCTACTTATGTGTTGTTCAGAAAGATTAAAATTTTCGGCGACTTGATTTAAAGTAAGATCAGATAATGCATTTTCATCGATGTATTTAATTATATTGAGTGTAGTAGTGTCTGTTGTTACTTCAATAGTATTAAATATTGTATTGAATAATTCATAAAAAATACCTGAAAAACCATCATATAAAAGATTCGTATCATTTGAATTAATTAGTTTAAAAGATGCTTTGTGTTTATTAGCAAAATACTCAAAATCATATCCCTCTGAATCTAATATTCTAGTTATGGTATTTAATAAAATGTATTTAAATTCATTTAAAAGGATTGAATTAGTTGGTTTTTTTCTTTTTAAATGAGTATTTAATAGATTAAAAATGATTGATTCAGCTAATTCTCTATCATTTAATTCAATAGATTGATGTAGCAATTTTTCATCATCAAATTTGAAGTAGAGATTGCCATGCTGTTCTTCAAATAATTTATTGTGAATAGTTTCGTATTCCTCCAAATAAATTTGACGAAGCAATTCAATAGCCTCAATTGAACGGCTACTTATTGGTGTTAATTTGTTAAATACATCATTTGGAGTTTGATTTGTAAGTATGGGTATTTCATTATTATCTTTAATTGTTGAAATTAATAAATACAATTTTTCTTCAATGGGGACGACTATGGCATCTAGATTAGTCTGATTCTTAAATGCTGAAGTTAGTACTTTGCTAACAATTTGCATAATTTCACGTGATGTCCAATTGTTTTCCATGAAGTAATCAATTTGATAAAAAGTGATAAATAAATCTTTGCTAAAGGAATTTAAAGATAAATCATTTAATTTTGTTTGGAGCATTTCTGTACTAAGATTTTTATCATGTAATAGCTGAGAGAAAAATTCTAAACGTCGAAAATAATAAGTTTCTTCTTCAATTTGGTTGAGTTTAGTTGTATTTAGTTTTAGTTCGGTAAATCTTGATTTAATAAAGTCTAATTCGTTAGTAGTATCACTATAGATATCGGGAGAATTATGATCACCTATAAAATTAGATAAATTTTTTATAGGAGAATAAAATCGATTGGAACTGTAAACAGCAATAGCGATGCTTGTCAATATTAATATACTGAATCCGCCTATTAATTCTTTTGAGTAGTTTTCCATGATTCGATTAAATACAGAAACTTCTTGAGATATTATGATTGATAAATCTTCAAAAATTGTAGAATTTAATGAATAGGTCCTAATTGAACCTAAATCTAAAACATGTATTTGTTGGTCTTCAGGATTAGTTTGTTTTTTATAAGCAGAAATAATATTCTTAGGGATATTACCGATGAAATGATTATTCAGTTTTACAGCAGATACAGTATTTTGGTGAAGAATTGTATGTAAGTCAATCATTATTAATCCAATATATTTAATTTGATTAAGAGAATATCCTCTGATAATAATGGATTTGTCTTCTTCGTTATTTAATATTGTTGTATCTCCGATATCTATTTCAGTAATTGTATTTTTTAAAATACTGGGCGAAATAGACATATGTAAACTTAAATCATCAAGTGTAAAATAACCATCGTTAGTGACTGCTAAACCATCATTTATTTTAGTAAAACCCATCAATAGTTCATTCTGATTGTAATATGTCAGGTTTGATGTTATCTCGTTCAATATTGGTAAAAAGTAATGATATGAAGTATTCTCATTTCTAATATATTGATAAATGCTATTTGATTTAGCAATGAAGTTTAAAGTGCTAAGGCTAGACTTTATTTCATTATCTAAATCCTTAACGGTTTTTTCAATTTCCTTGTGTGCATTAATTTTAATAATTTCATTGGTGTTAGAGTAGAGTATTGCGGAAGTACTAATAATTAGAATTAATGTATAGAGTATGGCAATTAATGACACAATTAGTAAATTTTGTTTAAAAATACTTGATTTTAGTTTTTTCATATGTGCCTCCAAATCAACTGGGTCTAATAAGATACGCATTAACTATCTTTATATACAAAATATAACATACTTGAGATATAATGTGTAGAAAACGCTTTTATGTCGATTGAAATATTACCATTTTTGTTAGAAAATGTAGATAAATTAATTAAGGAGGAATTCTTATGGTAAAACGTGTCTTTAAGTTTATTGGATTAGGTGCTCTTATGTTATCGTCTTTAGGTGTGAACTTGCCAGTAAATGCTCAAGAGAAAACAGAAATTGAGATTACTTGGCGCGGTACTGGTGATGTGGATAATGTTAGAAAGTATTTACAATCATTTGAAGAATATTATGAAGCAGAGAATGAAGATGTTGATATTGTTTTAAGCCCTGTTATGGCTAGTGAAAGTGATTATTTCTCTAAATTAGCATTAATGATGCAATCAGAGGAAACAGCTCCTGATATTGTTTTTGAAGATACATTTATTTTAAATGCTGATGCAAATGCTGGATATTTATTAAATCTTGATGATTATGTGAATGGATGGGAAGACTGGAATAATTATACTGAAGCTTTAAAAAGCGGTACTATGGGGGAAGATGGTAGTACTTATGCAATTCCTGCAACGACAGATTCACGTGGGTTGTGGTATAACCGTGAAGTATTTAAACAAGCAGGATTACCAGAAGATTGGCAACCAAAAAATTGGGAAGAAATTATCCAAGCAGCGGAGGCTATTAAGGAAAAATTACCAGATGCTGTACCATTTTCAATGAATGTGGCAAAAGTTAATGGTGAAGCAGTTTCGATGCAGACATTTGAAATGTTGTTATATGCAACTGGAGAAACACTTTACAATGACGAAGGAAAATGGAATGTCAATGGTGAAGGATTACTTGAATCGTTCAAGTTTATTGACGATATTATGAATCAAAATCAAGTAGGACCTTCCTTGTCAATTGCTTTAAATACTTCATATGGTTCTACTATTATGCAAGACTACTTACCAAATGGAAAAGCAGGAATTTCATTAGATGGTAGTTGGAATATTGGAAACTATACAAAAGGAAATGTTGCAGAATTAGAAGATCCAGAAGCAACTTTAGGTTTCGCGTTATTCCCAACTAACGACGGTCAAGAACCAGGATTTGCTACAATGGCAGGTGGATGGTCACTAGCAATTCCAGCTAAATCAAATAATCATGATTTAACTTGGGAGGTATTAAAAGCAATGGGGTCTAAAGAATGGCAAACAAAACGGGCAATTGTTGAAGGGACGTTAACTGTTCGTGATGATTCTGCTCAAGATGAAGAGTATTTACAAAAGCCATTTATTGATGTGATTACCAAGGCATTAGAAAATGCACACTTTAGACCAAAAAATGATCTTTATCCTAATGTTTCAATTGTAATTCAAGAAACAGTTGAAGCAGTTGCTACAGGTGCATTAACACCTGAACAAGCAGCGGAACAATACAAAGCTTCTGTAACGGAAATCGTCGGAGAAGAAAACACATACTAATCTAAGTAAGGGCAATTTTTCAGATTGCCCTTTTGCATAAAGAGGTGATCTATTTGCAAAATTCAATTTATAAAAAGAAATGGACTGATACAAAAAAGACATTAGTATTTTTATCACCATCATTAATTATTTTGACAATTTTCTTTATTATTCCGATGTTGTTAACAATATATTTTTCATTTACTAACTTAGCTTTAACTGGTGCACAAGCAAGTCATTTAAATTTATCGGATTTGATAATTTTACGAAAATGTTTAAAGATCCTACTTTATTAAATAGTATATATAAAACAGTAATATTTGTGTTCTTTTCAGCCATTTTGGGACAATGTTTGCTCGGTTTTATTATTGCTTTTTTATTGAAGGGTAAAAAAACATGGGTTAAGCGATTTGTTGGAATTAGTGTTATTGCAGCATGGGTTACACCAGAAATAGTAGTAGCTTTTTGTTGGGTAGTATTTCTAGGTGACCAGGGGACATTAAATACAATAATCTCATACTTTTCGGATGTTAGACCCATTGCGTTTTTATTTCAATATCCGATGATTTGTGTAGTTGTGGCAAATATTTGGCGTGGAACTGCTTTTTCAATGATGGCCTTTCAAACAGCTCTAGATGATATTCCGGTATCGATAGAAGAAGCAGCAACATTAGATGGTGCTACTCGTTGGCAAACAGTTTGGAAAATTACGGTTCCGATCTTAAAAGGAACATTTACTACAAATTTAATGTTAGTCACACTTCAAACATTAGGAGTATTTACTCTGATTTATACCATGACAGGTGGAGGACCTGGGACAACAACCACGACTTTACCAGTCTATATGTATAAACAAGCGTTTGTTAGTTATCAGTTGGGTTATGGTACAGCTATCTCATTAATTATTTTAACAATTGGAGCAATTTTTAGTTTGTTATATATGAAAGTATTAAAGGTAAAAATATAGGAGGGATATAAAAATGAAAATTAATCGTGTTGAAAATTGGCTACATCACATCATTTTAATCATAATAGCTTTCCTATTTATTTTACCATTACTTTGGATGTTTATAGCCTCAATAGATCCAAATGCAATTCAAAGTGTAAAAATTCCAGAAAATTTCTCATTGCAAAATTATTTTGAAGTATTAAGTGATAAAACGGTTCAAAGATCCTATTTCATAGGATTTATTCTTTCACTAGGACAATCAGTAATTGTAGTAATACTAAGTGTTTTAGCGGCATATCCATTATCTCGATATCGTACAAAACATAAAAAAAGTTTTATGTATACAATATTATTTTTAACTTCATTACCAATGTCAGCTGTAATTGTTCCTGTCTTCCAAATGTTTTTAGCGTTTAAATTTATTGATAAAATTTGGGCTGTAATGCTGTTTTTAGTAGGGACATCCTTACCGTATGCAATTTGGATGATGAAAAACTTCATGGATTCCGTACCGATAGAACTTGAAGAGTCCGCATGGATTGATGGAGCAACTGTTTTTGAAGGCTTAAAACAAGTGGTTTCTCCATTAATGATTCCAGGTATTTTTACTGTTCTGATTTTCACTTATACCGGTAGTTGGGGAAATTTCTTTGTACCATATATTTTAATTCAATCACCTGAAAAAATGCCGGCATCAGTAACGATTTTCCAATTTTTCGGTAATTATGGATTAGTAGATTATGGAAGATTAGCGGCTTTTTCAGTAGTGTATAGTCTTCCAGTCGTCATATTATATTCTATATCACAAAAATTTATGTCTAAAGGTTTTAGCTTCGGTGGAGCTTCGAAAGGATAGAGGTCTTATGTTTTTTGAAATTGAAAAATTAATAAAGCAAATAGAGTGGTTAAGATTATTAAGATATGTAAATAGAGTCTCACTTCCTCCTTTCAAATGTATTATGGATGAATCAAAAGAGGAAAAATATCCTTATGAATTTGAAAGCGATGAGCTAGTTCAAAAAGGATCAGTAATTATTGACCGTGATAGTTATTATTGGTTACAATCAAATGTTGAAATTCCAGATATAAAAGGGAAAAAATTATTGTTCTTATTTGATTTAGGAAAATATGTGGATGGAAATACTTCTGGGTTTGAAGCTTTACTATTCATTAATGGTGAATTATATCAAGCTGTTGACGGAAATCATAAAGAAGTATTTATTGACGAAAAATATTCTGGACAAACAGTAGAGGTAAGTTTGAAGTTATGGACGGGTCTAGAAGGTGGAGGACCACATAAAGAAATTACACATCATATCCAGTATATGGACATGACCTATTTAGATGAAAACTTAGATTATTTATATTATTTAAGTAATACGATTATTAAAACTGTTCAAATTTTGAATGAAAATGATTCAACTCGAGTGTTTTTATTGAAACAGTTAAATCAAGCTTTTAACCAAATAGATTGGAATGCAGTGAAATATTACCATAATTATGAAACAGCTCATAAAGCTTTGATTTTATTAGAAGATGCAGTTAGTCAAATGCCAAAAAACACTGATATAAAAGTTACAGCGATAGGTCATACTCATATAGATGTAGCATGGTTATGGCGGTTAAAACATACACGTGAAAAAGCAGCTCGTTCATTTACCACAGTATTAAGGTTAATGGAACAATATCCAGAATATGTCTTTTTACAAACACAACCCCAAGTTTATGAATATATTAAAGAAGATTACCCTGAATTATATGAAAAAATCAAAGAAAAAATAGATTCAGGAAAATGGGAAATTGATGGTGCTATGTGGCTAGAATCAGATGCTAATCTTCCATCAGGCGAGTCGTTAGTTCGCCAAATTCTGCAAGGTAAGAAATTTATGAAAGAAGAATTTAATAGAGTACCTGAGTATTTATGGCTACCTGATGTGTTTGGATACTCTTGGGCTATTCCACAAATCCTGAAAAAATCTGGTATCGATATGTTTATGACTACTAAGATTAGTTGGAATCAATTTAATCGAATGCCACATGACACATTTATGTGGAAAGGTATCGATGGTAGTGAGGTTCTTACACATTTTATAACCACTCCTGATCCTAAAAATGAAGAAGGACCATTTTTTTATACATACAATGGAGTTATTGAACCATATACTGTAAAAGGTATCTACGATGGTTATCGAGATAAAAATATTAATAGTAATTTACTATTAGCTTATGGATATGGTGATGGTGGTGGTGGTGTTACACGTGATATGCTAGAATCAATTCGTACCATTAATAAAATTCCTGGTTTACCATCTATTGAAACAGGACGAGCTAATGAATATTTTAATGAGTTAAAAGAAACTTTCAAAAATACGAAAGAGTACGTTCACAAATGGGATGGAGAATTATATCTTGAATATCATCGTGGTACCTATACTTCCCAAGCTAGAAATAAGAAATGGAATCGTAAATTAGAGCTTAAATTGAAACTAGCTGAATTGAAAGCAACTTTCGATATGCTTAATAATAACAGAGAATATCCATATAATGAATTTACTCAAAGTTGGAAAACTCTATTAAGAAATCAATTTCATGATATTATTCCCGGTAGTTCAATAACTGAAGTCTATGAAGATTCAGAATTAGAGTATAGCGAAATTGACAAGCAATTAGATTTAATCTTAAACACATCTGAAGAAGGTCAATTTGTTATAATTAATGATTCCAACTGGGAGAGAACTAATGTTGTTGTTAATCTTTCAGATATAGGAAAAAAGGTTTCAGCTATCGTTGTGGATGGAAATAAAATACCTACATATTCTGAAGAAGATAAAATATTTGCTGTTATTCCAAGAGTTAAAGCTTTGTCAGTGAATAAAGTTGAGCTAATTGATGGTGACTTAGAAATGGCTGTAAGTAATGAAAACGAGATAACATTTGAAAATTCTAGACTTGAGACACCATTCTATACCATTCGTATTTCGGAAGAAGGATGGATTAGTTCTATTTATGATAAAGAAAATGATAGAGAAGTTATTTCGGACAATAAATATGGTAACCAATTAGTTCTTTATGAAGACATGCCATTAAATTGGGATGCATGGGATATCGATATTTTCCATAAAGACAAATTTAAAGTACTTGAAGCAAAAGATGTTTCTCTTTCATCAATGACACCTAATTTATCGAAACTGAAATTTGAATATGAATTTGGTAACAGTAAGATTACTCAATATATGATTGTTTATAATAATAATCGAAGAATTGATTTTGAAACAGTTGCAGATTGGCATGAAAAACAAACTTTACTACGAACAAAATTTGAATTAGATATTCGTACAACCTTCGCGAAATATGATATACAATATGGTCATGTTATGCGACCAAATCATTGGAACACAAGTTGGGATTGGGCAAGGTTTGAGTCGGTTGGACATCAATGGGCAGACTTATCCCAACAGGATTATGGTGTAGCGCTACTAAATGATAGTAAGTATGGTTATAGCATAAAAGAAAATGTGATGCAATTGTCATTATTAAAAGGTGCGATATATCCGGATCCATTTGCTGATGAAGGAGTCCATGAATTTACTTATAGTTTATTACCACACCAAAATAGTTTAGTGGAAAGCGATACTATTGAACAAGCTTATGATTTAAATGCCCCTCTTAAAGTGGTTAATATGGACATAAAAGAGAATATAACTCAATTATTTGAAGTAGAAAGTTCAGGACGAGTTGTAGTAGATGCTATTAAATTATCAGAAGAAAAAGATGGTATAATCTTACGCTTCCATGAAGCTAATGGTGCAAATCAAACAGTGGATATAAAACCATTATTTGATTATGTTAATTGTATTGAAACAAACCTAGTAGAAGAGGAAATTGGTGAAATGGATACAAGTGTCAAGTTAACACCTTTTGAAGTTAAAACTATGAAATTCGTTCTCTAAAATTTGTAAAACACCTAAATAAATCAACGTAATTTTGGCTTAGGTGAACAGAAGAAAACCGGCAGCAATGCCGGTTTTTTGTTATCAACTATCCTATTGATAACGCTGGACTTTGGTTTTGATGTTGTTTTCGATATTGCAATGGTGAGACGTGGTAGCGCTCTTTGAATTTATTAGAAAAGTAATTACTGGAATAAAAGCCGACCATTTCAGCTATTTGTATAATCGAATGATTAGTCGTTTCTAAAAGATTTAACGCATGTTTAAACCGTAAATCTTGCAAGTAATTGATTGGTGAAATGCCTAATTCTTCTTTGAACAGGTGAGATAAGTGATATTTTGAAATATGGGATCGACTTTCAAGTGTATCAAGGGTGATTTTTTTTGAGTAATTATTGTCAATATAATTTTTAGCTAATGTGACACTTGGACTTAATAGATTTTTATGATGATTTTCCAAATCGGTATTGGCTTCATTGATGATTGAAAAGATGACGGCATTGACTAAATGCTCAATAATTTGATTTGTATATTGTTGATGCTTAGCACTTTCTTTAATGATTTGTGAGAACAGGGCTCTAAAAGCAAAGGAATCATTATTGAAGATGATTAAGTCATTTTCGCGCATTTGATTAGGAAAGATTATCTCTGGTCCTTTAAAGCCAATGACTACATATTTCATTGGTTTCTCAATAGAAGAGTGTTCCGTATGTTCGATAAAAGGGTTTATAATGACAAGACTATTTTTTTGAACAGGTTGCGTTCCGAAATTAGTTTGCATATGTCCCTCACCATCAAGAATGAAAATTATTTCAGTAAAATCATGGTAGTGCATCACACTATGCCAGTTAGCATCATAACTAGCTTGATTAACAGACCTGATGTCAAAATATGGCAGAGTACTTGGATCTATTTGTCTTTTAACATTGAAATTATAATACATATTGGACCTCCTAGTCGTTTCATCATCATTATTATTTACCAAAAAATATCATTATACAATGTAAGCGTATACTATTTAACAAGAAAATGCAACGTTAACACAAGATATCATATTTTTTCTGTTTTTGTAAACGTTATACTTGGAGCAAGGAGTGGAAAAAGTAGTGTGATTTGAAAAGAGCGGATAACTTTTTTTGTTTAAATATTTTGCTATCTAATAAAAAAGCTCCGTTAACTATTAATGAAAGGGTGAAAAATGAAAACAAGTTAGTTAGAATAATCAATTATTAATCTGTATTTGTAGTGTTAATCTATTTTCTAAGTCCTATATATTTTTCTTAATGAAATACATCTATAAAAAATTTGGGAGGAACAGCATGCGTAATAATAATAAATTTATGTTTGAAAAGCAACAACGGTTCTCTATACGTAAACTTAGTGTGGGTACTTGTTCTGTAATGATTGGCGCATTTTTATTTGCAGGGCAACCGGTTAGTGCACAGACTGAATTGGATTCCAATGACACACTAGAAAATCCAATTGAAAATACTGCGGTATTAGAAGAACCTACCAATAATAGTATATCTGAAGATACTTCAATCCTTAATGAAGTAAGTTTTGATGAAAAAGAGGTGGTTGAAATTAATTTAGGTGAAGAAACTAATCGCGCGATGATGAATGATGAAACCATTGTTCCGGAAACCGATATAGAAACAGCGGATGTCAATGAATCGGGTATGGATGAAGGGATTAACATGAATGAAGCTGCTGAAGAAGTCATGGATAATAATACCGAAGTTAATACACCTATTGTGGAAGAATCAATTCTTGAAAGCATAGTATCTAGCGAAACGAACCGCGATGAGACAGTTGAAGATGAGTTAAGTTTGGAATCTGCAAATGCCATTGAATCGAATGCAGAAGCAACAATAGTTGATGAAACTCAAAATAAGAAAACTACCCAAGCTGAAATTAATTCAGAACCTATTGTACAAAATCAAACATCAAATAAAAATGAAGCTGCAACTGAGAACGATCAAGTTCAAACAGAGTGGCAATCAACTTCTAAAATTGAGGGACCTATTTCAATCGAAGAGATAGAAGGTGTGCGCTATAATCGTTTATCAGTAACAGATGAACATGACAATGCCAATAATATCGCTGTTTTTGAGAAAGAGGGGCTAAAAGTAGACGACTCTGGTAATTCTACTCTTACACTAGATTTTGTCGACCGTTCAGAATCCTTAGAAGGCCGTTTCGGTGTTATGCTCAACTATAATGACCCAAACAAATATATTTTTGTAGGTTATGATCGTGGTGGATGGTTCTGGGAATACAAATCAGATGCGGGTTCGGCTTATACAACAGGGCCACGCAGTATCGAGGCGCCAACTAAAGATGTGTTATCTAAATTAATGATTTCTTTGAAATCCGATGGACAACTGAATGCTACAGTAAATGATCAGCAGGCTTTTGATACCGTGAATATTCCTTCAGAAGTATTAAAGGAGGTTCGTGTTTCAAATCGAATTGGATTAAGATTGGGACAGTATGCGGGTCAAAAAACAGTGATTGATGTTAAAATGGATAATCAAGAAAATGTAGAACCAGAAGCCCCAACCGATACGGTGGATGATACTATTGTGGAAGCGGAGCCTGAAGAACGTTTTGATGTGATTCAATCTGATCAAGTCATTGCTAAATTCGACAAGCTTTTTCCTCGTATCAAGTCTTATGAGTATGCTGGAGAGTACATTCACGGGCAAGTGGTAAGCAGTGAGACAGTAAAAGTCAATGATATTGAGGTAAAACCTGAGGTCTCTTATGAAAAAATTAATGAATCAACGGTTCTGTATCATTTGAAACTTAAGAATACTGAAAGATTCATTGATGCTGATATTGATTTACAAATCAAAACAGTGAATAATCAAGTTCATTTCGATGTACTTAAAATCCAAAATAACAATAATATTGCTCATGGAGAGCTAATTGATAACCCTAATAAATTAATTAAAACATTTGAAATACCGGGTGCACATTTTGTAGCGGTTAGTTCCGATCAAACTGGAGCACAATTCTCCGGGTCAACATTATCAACCAATACCAAAATAAATGGTGATATCCATGCCGACGTGACTCGTACGATGTCAGATTTGGATAAAGGGTTGATGTATGGTTTTGTCTCAACAGATAAAGTAGCAGTTGGTGTTTGGTCTAATTCACAATATTCAACGAATTTAACGTCTTATGACCGTTTACGGGCAAATAAATTTTCTGCCAATGGAGAAAACTATGTAGGAATTAAAAGTTCCCCTTTTATTTATGAAGGCGAACATCAAAATAAAGTATTCGATGCGCGTACACTTATTTTGCCATCTGCCAAAATAGTTTTTACTCAAGATATTAATGAGGATGAAAAAGTGGATTGGCAAGATGGCGCGATTGCTTATCGTGAGATAATGAATAATCCAATGGGCTGGGAATATGTTCCAGAATTAGTGGCCTATCGTATCGCAATGAATTTTGGTTCTCAAGCACAGAATCCATTTTTAATGACGCTTGATGGTATTAAAAAGATTAATTTACATACGGATGGTTTGGGTCAATCGATTTTACTAAAAGGTTATGGATCTGAAGGTCATGACTCTGGTCACTTAAATTACGCTGATATTGGGCAACGGATTGGTGGCACGAAGGACTTCAAAACTTTATTAGCGTTATCTAAAGAATATGGAGCTCGTTTGGGAATTCATGTTAATGCATCTGAAACTTATCCAGAGTCTAAATATTTTACAGAAGATCGTCTGCGTCAAAAGGATGGTTCATATGCTTATGGTTGGAATTGGTTAGATCAAGGGATTAATATTGATGCACGTTTCGACTTAGCTAATGGTCGCTTTGATCGCTTTGTCGACTTAAAAAATGAAATCGGTGATAACTTGGATTTCGTCTATGTTGATGTCTGGGGAAATGGTCAATCAGGTGATAATGGCGCTTGGATGACGCATATATTAGCTAATGAACTCAATGAACTCGGTTGGCGTGCAACCTTCGAGTGGGGTTATGCTGGTGAGTATGATTCTACTTTCCAACATTGGGCTGCGGATTTAACTTATGGTGGTTCAACACTTAAAGGTATAAACTCTAACATTGCGCGATTTATTCGGAATCATCAGAAAGATTCTTGGGTTGGACAGTATCCTAAATATGGTGGTTCAGCAGTATCACCGCTTTTATTCGGTTATGATATGAAAGACTTCGAAGGATGGCAAGGACGTTCTGATTATGCTGGCTACATTGATAATTTATTTAAAGTGAATGTCCCAACTAAATTTATTCAGCATTTTGAAGTGACGAATTGGGAAGACGGAGAAGAAGTGACGATGTCAGACGAGGGAAGTAACTATCGTTTTGTTCCTGAAATTAGAATTAAATTGAAAGATAGTGAAGGTCGTCAGCTTGAAATTACACGTAAATCGAATGATCCAACTTCACCAGATTATAATTATCGAACGATAAAATTAGATGGCAAAACGGTTTATGAAAATGATAAGTACTTAATTCCTTGGAATTGGACGGCAATGGGGGATAACCTTGGTCAAGCAGAAAGTAAGTTGTATCATTATACTACGACTGCTGGTCAATCCACATGGGAGTTACCAACAGATTGGAACACCGAAACCGTTTATCTTTACCGTCTAACAGACTTAGGTCGTGTAGAAGAAAAAGCGATCAAAGTTGTAGATGGGACGATTACGCTCGAAACAGAAGCTAGTACCCCTTATGTGATTTATCAAGCACCCCAAGCAAATAAGGAAATGACTTGGTCTGAAGGAATGCATCTTAACGATACTGGCTTTAATTCTGGAAGTTTAGACCATTGGGATAAGTCGGGACCAAGTGAAGCCGCAACGATTGTACGCTCACAAGGAGATAATCCAATGTTGTCTATCGCAGATAATATTGAGCAAGTAGTATTATCGCAAAGACTCACTGACTTGAAGCCCAATACACAATATGCAGCCTATGTAGGAGTGGATAATCGTTCCAATAGTAAGGCGATTATTAAGGTTCATAATGGCGACAAAAGCGTGAGCAATTATACAGAGCAATCGATTGCTTATAATTATGTTCAAGCCAATAGTCATAACACCTTAAAACAAAATGCTACCGTGGATGATACATCCAATTTCCAAAATATGTATGTGTTCTTTACGACTGGAGATGATGTTTCTAATGTAACATTGACATTAATTAAAGAAGCTGGAGAAGGCACAACCTACTTTGATGATCTCCGTATCTTTGAGAATAAATCGACCATGTTTGAAGGAAATCATGATAATGGTGAAGGAGTATTTTTCCAAGATTTTGAAAATGTTGGTCAAGGTATCTTCCCATTTGTTATTGGAGGCGTTGAGGGTGTTCAAGACAATCGTACGCATTTATCAGAAAAAAATGAACCTTATACACAACGAGGTTGGAACAATAAGCGAATCGATGATGTTATTGATGGTAATTGGAGTTTAAAAACGAATGGTTTAGATGGTAGAAATAATTTATTGTATCAAACTATACCACAAAACTTTAGATTTGAAGCTGGAAAAACTTATCGTGTAAGTTTCGATTATGAGTCAGGTTCTGATAATAGTTATGCCTTTGTTGTTGGCTCAGGAAGATATAGTGCCCCAGAACATTTGACTTCTTATCTCCTAAATAATACTTGGAAGGATTCAGATAAGGCGAAAAGAGTCAATTATTTAGTAACAGGTGATGAAACAGGGCAAACTTGGGTAGGAATATTCTCAACGACTCAAGCGAGAGATAGTCATGGAACTTCAGGTAACCAATCTAACTTTGAAGGATATGGAGACTTTATAATGGATAACTTGTTAATTGAAGAGGTGGAAGTAACGCCAGAATTGATTATTGAACAAGGATTATCCTATCTTATTCCAGTAGAAGATGGCATTTATGATGAAGCAACATTGAGAGCTTATAAGGACGCTATAAGAAAAATAGTCGATGCCGATGCATCAGAATTGACGGTTGATCAGGCTAATAATTTAGTCGATCGTGCTCTTGAAAAGAAATTTGCCTTGAAAGAGAAAAAAGATCAAATTATGTGGGACGATGTGGCTTCTTCAACGGCTAATGAACAGGATGAAGACCAAGCAATTAGTAAAGCACTCGATAAAAATGAAAATTCTTTATGGCACAGTGAATGGAGTGGAGGCGGTGTTGGTCAACCAGCAACCCTCAATCTGAAAGAAGCAATTGGCATTACTCATTTTGATTATATCCCCCGTTCTAGTGGTGTTAACGGACGTGTAAAAGCAGGAAAATTAGAAATCATCGATGATAATAACCAAAGTTTTATTTTTGATTTTTCAGATTGGGAAAATAATAGTGAAACTAAAACGATTGATTTTGGCAAGACTTTAAATGCTGTTAAAATTATATTTACCGCAACTTCTACGTATGGTAATAGTGAAGGAGAGGTTGATAAGTATGTTTCAGCGGCAGAATTAAGATTTAGAACGATTCTTGATTTAGAGGATGAATTAGACCTCGATCCATATGAAAAAGCATTAGAATCAGCCAAAAATCGTCAAGCCTCTGCAGAAGAGATTAAAGAAATTTCGGATCGCTTTGACCGTTATCAAGAATTAAATATCATGACTCCAACCGCTCAAGAGGAACTAGTAGAGGCGCTCAATGCTTTAGAAGGAGAAGTACCTTCAGATAATGAAGAAACACCAGTTGAAGAAGAGACACCTGGTGCGGACGAAGAGACTCCGAGTGAAGAAGAAACACCTTCTGAAGATGAAGAGGATCCAAGTGAAGAAGAAACACCTTCTGACGACGGAGATACTCCTGCCGAAGAGGAAGATGAAGAAGAAGCACCTGAGAAAGACGATGACTTGACGAAAGATAACGACAACGATAAAGATAAGGACGTTAATCAAGATAAATCAAGTCCGGTCGTTAGAGATGTAGTAGCTGTAACTAAAGAAAGCACCTTACCTGAAACGGGAGAAGCTAAACCATATGCGATCTTTGGTGCTGCTGCCACTGCCATTTTAATAAGTTTAGGATTGATTTCACCTGATAGAAAAGAAGAAAATTAATGAGTCTAAGTCAACTATTTGAGTCGGCATCAGCATATAAATCATAATTTATCGGATTAGGGGAGAGCTGTAAGTAATGAAAAATCAAGAAAATTTCATCTTATGGCTTATTCCCCTATTTTAATTTATTTAAACATTTTAACAACATAATGCAACGTTATCGCAAGATATTACATTTATTATCGACATGAAAGCGTTATACTAAAGGTGTAATAAAAAAAGAAAGGAAGATTTCACATGAAAAAAGCCCTAATGTCATTAGCTGCTTCAGTTATCGCCTTGTCAAGTTTATCAGTTTCAAATATTTCAGCAGAGGAAAAAACAGTCATTGATTTTGCAGCTGTTGAGACGGCATATGGAACCGATGTTTGGAATGAAATAATGGATGCGTACAAAGAAGTTAATCCAAATGTTGAGTTCGAATTTATGCAAGAAAAAGAAATTGAAGATGCTCTGTCACCAAGATTACAATCAGGTGATTTTCCAGATGTTGTCATGTTAGCTTTAAGTCGTCAAAAAGCTTTACCAGAAGCTTTAATTAAGGATCATGCTTTAGCTGAGCTTACCGATATTAAAGAAATGACCGTCCCTGGTGAAGAAGCAACGGTTGCTGATAAGTTATTAGATGGCTTTACTGCCTCTTCGTCTACTAATCCTTATGGGGATGATAAAACTTATTTGATGCCAATGTTCTATAGTCCAACAGGCTTATTCTATAATAAAGCATTATTTGAAGAAAAAGGTTGGGAAGTGCCTCAAACTTGGGATGAAATGTGGGATTTAGGTGAGAAAGCTAAAGCTGAAAATATCGCCTTATTTACTTATCCTACGGCTTCATATTTAGATACTTTCTTCTCATCCGTAATTCTTGGAGCTGGAGGACAAGAATTATTTGACTCTGCTATGAAATATGATAAAGCGGTCTGGGAAGGTGAAGAATTAACCAATATCTTCGAAGTATTAGGTAAATTAGCTGAAAACACTGAACCGACTACTGTCGCAAATGCGAATGCGGATGGCTTTACGCGTAATCAACAACTGGTTTTAGATAATAAAGCATTATTTATGCCAAATGGTACTTGGGTTGTGGGTGAAATGTCAGAAGCACCGAGAGCGGAAGGTTTTGAATGGGCGATGGCGCCTATTCCAACTACAAGTGAAGACAGTGAGCGTTATGCTTATACCTTCTTAGAACATATTTGGGTTCCAGAAGCAGCCGAAAATAAAGATGCAGCCAAAGAATTTATTGCTTTCTTATATTCTGATAAAGCAGCAGAAATTTTTGCGAAACATGGAGCGGTTCAACCAATTAAAGGTATCAATGAAAAATTACCTGAAGATCAACAAGTTTTCTATAATATTTATGAAGACGGCACCTTACCTGGTATGGGTGGATTTGTGTCAGTTGAATCAATTGAAGGGGTTGACTTAGGTGGCACCTTATATGGCAGCTTCGACTCAGTTGTATCAGGCGATTTATCAGTAGCAGATTGGCAAAAGAGTGTCGTTGAAATGATGGAAAAATTCGAAGCAGTATTGCCTGCTGAGTAGTTTAGTTTTTAGAAATGTCTACTTGTGGGTGGACATTTCTTATTTTTTATTAGTGTGAAAAGAGAGTGATGAAATGGATACGAAAAAATCAAGAACACGATTTGCTTGGATATGTGTACTTCCTGCGACTATTTTGTTCTTTGTCTTTATGCTTTATCCTACAATTGAAGTTTTTAGAATGTCTTTATACAAATGGAGTGGGTACACTGCGAATAAAACATTTGTCGGTTTAAATAACTTTAAAATATTGATGTCTGATATGAAGTTTATTCATGCTTTTCAAAATACTATTTTAGCAATTGTGATCGTGACGATTGTGACTTTAGCGATTTCAATATTTTTTGCGGCAGTTCTATCAAGAGAGAAAATTGTGGGACAAAATTTCTTCAGAATCATTTTTTATATTCCCAATATTTTATCAATTGTCGTTATTGCGGGGATTTTCTCAGCAATCTATAATCCGACCCAAGGATTATTAAATTCTATTTTAAATTTATTCCGAGGAAATGAAACGCCAATTTTATGGCTAGGTGATAAACATTTAGTGAATTATGCGATTATCGGAGCCCTCATTTGGCAAGCGATTGGTTATTACATGGTAATGTATATGGCGGGAATGGCTAATATACCAGATAGTTTTTATGAAGCAGCAGATTTAGATGGGGCAGGCAAGTTTAAACAGTTTTTTGCGATTACGTTACCTTTAGTGTGGAATAATATTCGTACAACTTTAGCCTTTTTCATCATTAGTACGATTAATTTAAGTTTCTTATTGGTTCAAACGATGACTTCTGGCGGACCTAATGGAGCGAGTGAAGTAGTCCTTTCTTATATGTTTAATCAAGCATATACCAATGGTGTAAGAGGATATGGAATGGCTATCGGGGTAATTATTTTTATTTTCTCATTCTTATTATCTGCCATCATTAGTGTGATTACTAAGCGAGATATTTTAGAGTATTAGAAAGGAGGCATATACGTGAATCAATCAAGTAATAAATTATATAAGATTTTTATTTATTTTGTTCTGATAATGTTAGCAATTTCGATTATCGTTCCAGTTGGTTGGGTATTTTTAGCCTCTTTAAAGCAAAATAGTGAGTTTTATCATTCACCTTGGAATTTGCCACAAGGTTTTTATTTCCAAAACTTTATCGATGCTTGGAATCGTGCCAGTATGGGAGATAATTTATGGAATTCAGTGATCGTGACGGCGATGGCATTAATCATATTACTGGTAACGGCTTTACCATCTGCCTATGTGCTAGCACGATTTAATTTTCCAGGTAAAAGAGTTTTACAACAATTGTTTAAAGGTGGCCTCTTTATTAATGTGAACTATATTGTCGTGCCAATTTTCTTAATGTTAGTGGATTTGCAAAAAATAGAGATTATCCCGATGTTATTAAATAATCGTTTTATTTTGGCTTTAGTATATGCGTCAACGGCCTTACCTTTTACCATTCATTTATTGTCGAGTTATTTTATTTCGTTGCCTAGTACCTTTGAAGAAGCAGCTTCGATTGATGGAGCGAGTCATTTTACGACCATGCTTAAAATTATGATTCCGATGGCGAAACCAAGTATTATTACGGTTATTTTATTCAATTTTTTAAGTTTTTGGAATGAATACATTATTTCATTTACTTTGATGACGAAACAAGAGTTAAAAACATTGCCAGTTGGTTTAATGAATTTAATGGCTGCTCAAAATGCTGCTCAACAATATGGTCAGTTATACGCTGGGATGGTATTGGTGATGTTACCAACATTAATATTGTATATTTTTGTACAGAAACAGCTGACAGAAGGAATGACTGCTGGCGGTTCTAAAGAATAATTGAAGGAGTATGAAAATGGCGAAATCAAAAGGAAGAGTTACTTTACCAAGTGAGAATAATTTTTTAGAAGAGACAAAAGAGTTAATGGCACGTTGGGGTGCGGATGCGATTCGCGATTCGGATGGGACTAAATTGTCCGATGATATTAAATCATTGGATGCTAAAATCTATACGACCTATTTTGTAGCTAGAAATCATAATGATTTCATTAAGGATCATATGGAGGAATGTCAACAATTATATTTGATGTCACAATTTAACTTAGCTACCGAGACCTCATTAACCATTAGTTTGATGGATGGTTATTATCGTGAACAATTAACACCTAATTTTGATAATGATCCAAAAGAATGGTGGGAAGTAATTGACCGTACGACCAATCAAGTGGTACCGATTGAGGATTGGTGCGTGAATCAACAAGATGAGACCGTAGAGATTAACAATACCATTCCATTTCATGAATATACCGTTTCTTTTCTAGCATATAAGATTTGGGATCCTACTCATATGTATAATCATATGACTAATAATTGGGGCGACGAGGTTCCTCATGATATTCCGTTTAATGTTACAGGGCTACATTCTAATCAATATATGTCAGATTATTTAGAAAAATGGTGTCAGAAAAATCCGCAAACGGATGTGGTTCGCTTTACAACATTCTTTTATCATTTCACTTTAATTTTTAATGATTTAGCAAAAGAAAAATTTGTGGATTGGTTTGGCTATGGTGCTTCGATTTCTACTGAAGCTTTGGAATTATTTGCTAAAGAGAAAGGCTATCGTCTACGTCCTGAACATATTGTTGATCAAGGATATTATAATACAACGCATCGCAATCCAAGTAAAGAATATTTAGATTATATTGATTTTACAAGTCGATATGTGGCGCAACAAGCGAAGAAATTAGTCGATATTGTTCATTCTCATGGGAAAGAAGCGATGATGTTCCTAGGAGATAATTGGATTGGTACCGAGCCTTATGGCAAATATTTTAAAGAGATTGGATTAGATGCAGTAGTAGGTTCCGTTGGGGGTGGCGCAAGTTTGCGTCTGATTTCTGATATTCCTCATGTTAACTATACAGAAGGACGCTTTTTACCTTACTTTTTCCCTGATGTTTTTAAAGAAGGCAATGATCCCACAATCGAAGCTAATCAAAATTGGTTGACAGCGAGAAGAGCTATTATGAGAAAACCAGTCGATCGTATCGGATATGGTGGCTATTTAAGCTTAGCTTATCATTTCCCTAAATTTGTTGATTATATTGAACAAATAACCGATGAATTTCGTGAGATTTACGATATCGTAAAAGATACCAAACCTTATAGCGCCCTTAAAGTAGGGGTTTTAAATGCTTGGGGCAAATTACGGACTTGGCAAAGTCATATGGTGGCTCACGAATTACCTTATAAGCAAACTTATTCATACATGGGAATTATGGAAGTTTTAAGTGGGGCGGCCGTAGATGTTGAATTTATTAGCTTTGATGATGTGATGGAACACGGTGTCCCAGAAGATATTGATGTTTTAATTAATGCTGGCGATGCTGGAACCTCGTTTAGTGGTGGCAGTTTTTGGGCAAATGAAAAATTAGTGACGGCTATCCGTCGATTTGTATATCAAGGTGGAGGTTTCATTGGTGTTGGGGAACCAACGGCTTACCAACATGGTGGACGCTATTTCCAATTAGGTGACATTTTAGGGGTTGAACGTGAAATAGGCTATAGTTTGTCAGTCGATAAATATTTTACTCAACAAGTTGACACCCATTTTATTACCGAAGACATCAAGGATGTTAACAAAGTGAATTTTGGTGAAAGTATTAAAAATGTCTATGCCCTCTATAAAGATACCGAAGTGATTGAATTCAGTTCTGGTCAGTCAGATAATGAGGCGAATGGTGTCGTTTTACCAGCAAACGCAGAAGGGAAAGAATTTGGAGAAGTCCATCTAGCGGCCCACAATTATGGACAAGGTCGCGGCGTTTATATTGCTGGCTTACCTTATAGTGTTGAAAATGCCAGAATATTGATGCGTGCTTTATATTTTGCAGCGAATAAAGAAGCTGAATTTAATAAATGGAACAGTACTAACTTGAATATTGAAGTGCATGCTTATCCAGAGAAAAAGAAATATGCAGTGATAAATAATACCAATTATCCGCAAACAACTATCGTTTATCTTGATAATAATGAATCCATTGAGATGCATTTGGATCCGAGTGAAATACGTTGGGGGGATATAAAATGAAGGCTAATATAAGAACGATTATTCGCTTTATTGTCTTTTTTATCTGCTTATTTATTATCATTTATTTTCAAAGAACAACAGGCATTAAGCAACTTATCTATATGTTAATGGGCTTAGCGGGTATCCTGATTGTTATTTTTGATTATAATTACGAATTTAACCATCCGAAAAGAGAGTAGAAGAAGAGGGATAAGTGATGAAAAAAGCTATTGGAATTGATATTGGTGGCACCAAAACGGCTATTGCCATTATTAATCAAGATGGAACAATCGCAAAACGCTATGATTATCCAACAGAAACAAATGATAGTGAAAAATTATTTGAATTAATCGTCAATGGAATCGCTCGCTTGCTAGTCGAGACGAAGACGGCCATGACTGATTATTGCGGAATTGGCTTAGGAATGCCTGGAAAAGTGGATGAGATCAATGGCATTGCAATTTATCAAAATAACATTTTATGGCACAATTTTCCAATTGTGGAGCGCTTAAGTACCGTTTATCCACAAACGAAAATAAAAATTGACAATGATGTTAAAGTAGCGGCATACGCCGAGTATCGTTTATTACAACTCGAAGCAAACGATATGTTTACCTATTTAACGATTTCGACGGGTATCGCCTGCACTAACATCATTAATGAGATGATACTAAGAGGTAGTGGCTTTTCAGGAGAAGTAGGCTTTTTACAAATAAAGACACCAAGAGGTACTAGACCGCTAGAATCTATCGCGTCTGGCCCGGCAATTGCTGACTATGGTCAATTGTTATACTCGAATAAAGACATCACTACAGCGGATGTGTTTCACTTATGGGAACAAGGTGATGAACAAGCGACTACGATTATTCATGAAAGTATGGATGCGATTGTAAAGACATTATATGCGATTATTTGTCTACTCGATCCAAAATATATTGTACTTGGTGGCAGTGTTGCACTAAAAAATCCTCATTACATTCATGCTGTTAAGCAAAAATTAGCACCGTATCTTCATCCAGAACAAGAACATATTTTACAAAATATTACACTATCAAAACTGGATGGACATAATGGTTTAATAGGAGCAGGGCTATTAGTCATTCCTTAATATTTTATAGTCATTGAACGACAAGAAAAGACCTTAGATAGACCATTGTAATCAATTGGTCTACCCAAGGTCTTTTATTAATTGTGTGCTAGGAAGGGCGAATAGGCGTGTGTGCGATGCAGTGGCGTAACTCGTGTGCTTCGACAGCGATTAAAGAGTGTGCTTGCGGGCTTGTTTTTAATCTTATTAATCAATAGACATTAGCCGGTGTGCTAATGAGGTTGCATTCATTACTTAAAGTGAGATTACAAATAATCTATTCTAAATCTACCATTTAAATCCTTATTTAGTAATAATTTTACAATAATTAAGATAGTGTTCTAATGTTTCTAATGGAATCTCATTATCAGTCAAAATAAAATCCAAATCTTGTGTTTGATAAAATTGATAGAAATCTTTTTTATCAAATTTACTTGAATCAACCGCTAAATATTTTAATTTAGCATTTTCGAAAATGATTTTTTGAGTTAGACCTTCTTCGGCAACAGCATCATAAATATTATTATTCAAAATGCCATTGGCTGATATGAATGCTTTTTGTACATGGAAGTTTTCTGCTACTTGATCGGAAATCGTGCCATGAAACGAGGCTGAAACATCGCGATAAACACCACCGATCAAAATCGTTTCGTATCGTTTATCTAATTTGAATTTTTCAAATACTAACATTGAATTCG
This sequence comes from Globicatella sp. HMSC072A10, assembly GCF_001811625.1. NCBI lineage: Bacteria > Bacillati > Bacillota > Bacilli > Lactobacillales > Aerococcaceae > Globicatella > Globicatella sp. HMSC072A10. The sequence continues at coordinate 56,853 of NZ_KV805627.1, forward strand.
TCACAACTTGAATGTTCGGCACGGTTAAATAATCATAAACCATTTCAATAGTGGTTCCTGAACCTAGAAAAACGGTATCACCTTCATTAATTTCTTTGGCGATTAGTTGTGCAACATGTTTTTTCTGAGGTCGATTGATTGTTCGCTTACGGATATGGCTAAATTCTTTTTTAGGGTTAGTCGCCTCTACATCTGTATTAATGCTTTTGGCTCCTCCGTGAATTCGAATCAATAAACCTTTTTTTTCCATTTCTTTTAGATCTCTGCGAATCGTCATTTCAGTCACATTTGATAAATTTAAAATATCCGCATTTGAAATGACACTATTGTTTTTTAGTAATTCTTCAATCAAGCGCTGGCGTTCTTCTTTTAGCATAAGTGACTCCTTTCTGAACATGTTTGAATATGTTCGCTTTACCTTTACAATATAATATTATGTTCGTTATTTGTCAATGTAATGTTGACTTTTGTTCGTTGTTGCGTTATATTGTTAGTAAAATGACACAAAATGTTTCTTTTTAGAAGGGTGGAGGACAAAAATGCACATTATTTCAAAAAGCAAATTCGAAAAGTTAGAAAAACTTTCTACCAATGACCATGTTATCTCAGCTTTAGCCATTGACCAGCGAGGTTCAATTCGAAAGATGATTGAATCAAAGGGAGCTGTTGAAGATATTCAAGCAGCAGTTGAAGCATTTAAAATCTCAATTTCAGAAGTTTTAACCCCTTATGCGTCATCAATATTATTAGATCCTGAATATGGTTTGCCCGCTACAAAAGTAAGAGATGCGAAAGCAGGATTATTATTAGCTTATGAAGAAACCGGTTATGATGCGACTGAACCAGGTCGATTGCCTGATTTATTAGGGGAATGGTCAGCTAAACGTATTAAAGAAATTGGGGCAGATGCAGTAAAATTCTTACTTTATTATGATATCGATGAAAGTGATGCCATTAATGAACAAAAACACGCATTTGTGGAACGAATTGGTTCTGAATGTTTAGCAGAAGATATCCCATTTTTCTTAGAAATTTTAACCTATGACCATCAAATGGATGATGTTAAATCTAAAGAATACGCAGCTGTTAAACCTCATAAAGTAATTGAAGCGATGAAAGAATTTTCTAAACCTCAGTATAATGCTGATGTTTTAAAAGTAGAAGTGCCGGTTAATATGGAATATGTTGAAGGTTTTGCTAAAGAAGACTTTATTATGTCACAAGATGAAGCAAAAGCGCATTTTAAAGCACAAGATGAGGCGACTCATTTACCATATATTTTCTTATCAGCGGGTGTATCCAGTGAGTTATTCCAAGACACTTTAGTTTTTGCTAAGGAATCGGGCAGCCAATTTAATGGTGTTTTATGTGGTCGTGCGACATGGAAAGATTCTGTGGGAATTTTTGTACAAGAAGGCGATCAAGCAGCACGTGAATGGTTATCTACTCAAGGAAAAGAAAATATTAATGGATTGAATGATGTACTTACTAAAACTGCTACTCCGTGGACTGATAAAATTGGTGTTAATGAATAAGAAGGGTGATGAAATATGTTTAATTTGTCTACTGAAGAATTAGAGCGATTAGGTGCTGTAAATACTACCCGTGAGATTCGTCAACAGCCTAAGTTATGGCGTGAAGTATTAGAAACGATCGAATCAAAGCGTGATACTATTGAAACCTTTTTAAATAACATTAAGGAAAAACATGATTCTGTAAAAGTCATTTTTACTGGTGCAGGAACTTCTGCTTATGTTGGCGAGACCTTATTGCCACAAATTATGAAAACGCAAGAAGATTTAAGTTGGGAATATTTAGATGTACCGACAACAGATTTAGTCACCAATCCAACAGTATATTTTAAAGCGTCACAACCTACCTTATTAGTTTCGTATGCTCGTTCAGGAAATTCTCCAGAGAGTGTCGCGACTGTTAAGTTAGCACAACAATTAGTAACAGATTTATATCAAATGACTATTACCTGTTCGGAAGAAGGGTTACTTGCCAAAAACTCACAAGGTGATGATAAAAACTTACTATTATTACAACCGGAACTATCGAATGATTTAGGATTTGCGATGACAGGCGCGTTTTCATGTATGTATTTAACAAGCTTATTAATTTTTGATAATCGTTCATTTGAGCAAAAGAAAGCTTGGGTAGAACAAATGATTGAGACAACTGAAGGCATTTATGCCAAAGAAGAACAAATTCAAGCTTTAGTGGATTTAAATGTTGAGCGTGTTGTTTACTTGGGTTCAGGCGTATACTTTGGACTAGCTCATGAAACGCAATTAAAGATTTTAGAATTAACCGCTGGAGCTAAAACAACTTTATATGAGTCCGTTTTAGGATTTAGACATGGACCGAAATCAATCGTGAATGACCAAACTGCGATTATTTTGTACCAGTCTGAAGATGCTTATGCACGTCAATACGAGCTTGATTTGATGACAGAAATTGCTGCTGATAGGATTGCTAAATCGATGATTGTTGTCGGTGGGGATAATCCTCAAATCGATGGCTTTACCCATTTTGATATTGCGTTAACAGAACACGTAGAAGAAGGATATTTAGTATTACCATACGTTGTTTTTGGACAAATTTATGCACTATTAAGTTCGATAGCTGTGGATAATACACCTGATACACCTTCGAAAACCGGTACGGTTAATCGAGTAGTAAAAGGCGTTACGATCTATCCGTTCGAAAAATAGCTGAAAGCGTTGTAGTTCATTAATCTTAGTGATCGGATTACTAGGTACTGGTCTTTTTGGTTTATGGACATCGATTTGGTAAGAGATACCTTCAAATTAACCTCAATCTACTAACCAAGGCAATTTGCCTTGGTCTTTTTCGAGTGTTATTGAATATATTCCATATTTTATTTTATAAAGCAAATAACATGTACAATACGTGTTATACGTGCTACAATAAATAGGAGGAAGAATATAAATGCCTTTGACGCAATTAGAAATGATGAAATTGTTGATGTTGTATGGATAGACACCCTATACCAGAGAGGGGTAAGGCTCCCATATAAAAATGAAAAAGAAAGGATGCCGACCAATTATCATTCCACATGGAGAATTAAAAAGAGGTACGGAACGCAATATATTAAAACAGGCCAATTTATTGGTGTTATGGCATCGTTAAGAAAGGAAGTTGAGTATGCAAGTAGTTTATCCCGCTTTATTTTATTTTGATCCAAAGGAGAGCAATTATTTTATTACATTTCCTGACTTTGAATATTCTGCTACTCAAGGCGAAAATCTTGCGGATGCGATGATGATGGCCACCGAGTATTTGGGGATACAAGTAGCCGATTTGATTGAAGAGAATCACACATTGCCTATCCCGACTAATATAAATGAGTTATCATTAATTGAACACAATCCATTTAAAGAAGATTCGGAGTTTAGTCTAGATTACGATGAACAGCAATCATTTATTTCAATGGTTGCTACAGATGTTACTCGATATCTAGGTATGCAAGAGTTAGTAAAAAAAACACTCACAATCCCCAAATGGGCTGATATCGCTGGGAAAGAATTACAATTAAACTTCTCTCAAACATTAACAGAAGCGATATTAGCGAAGAAGTTTGAATCATCGTAGATTTGCGTTTTAAAATCATTTAAAGTATTTCGTTATTGTTTTACATATTTCTATGAAAAGAGGAAACAGAAACGTTTTAAAAGTGAATGATTAATATATTTATAGCGCAGTGTTTGAGAGGCATCTAAAGTGTCAGGGACGAGATTCAGTTGAGTTATTGTGCGTTAATTAAAAATGCAGTGGCTGGGGGTAAAACTGCGTCTTACTGACTCATTTGTAACCTCATGTACTTTGTTTTGCGAGAGTGGACAGACGAAGCGAAAATCAACTGGTTTTCTACTTCAAGTCCACTCCCATTTATAATCGAAATATGCTACAATTTAGTCAAAGAATTACGAGGAGGGGTTACGATGGTAGAAAGATTAGCAATTAATCAAGAAGTGTTAGCTAAGTATGTACAAGCATCGAACACTCCTCTTGATTATTTAAAACAAAAGTTACCCAAAATTGAAGCCTATTTAACCGGGCAAGAAAAACCGACATTTAATCAATTAAGTACTATTGCGAAGTTAATCAACATTCCTACAGGTTTATTATTATTAAATCAATTCATTGCTTCTCCTGAGATTGAAGCGGATTTTAGAACAATCGATTCTAAAACAATAAATGAAATGAGTACGGAATTAAGAGAAACGATTGTTGATATGCAAGATAAACAAGCTTTCCTAAGAGAGGAGATTATCGGAGAACTTCCTTTTATTGGACAATTTACCTTAGAGGATTCAGATGAAAAAGTTCTGAATACCATTCGCCATTACCTAGGAGAAAATATAATTTCAGGTCGTTTTTCTACTTATCGAAACGTACTCAATCAGTTAGGTGTATTCGTATTCATTAATGGTATTGTGAAAGAAAATACCCATCGAAACTTAAGTTTAGAAGAGTTTAGAGGTTTTGTTCTTTCAGATAATAAAGCACCGATTATATTTATCAATCAAAAAGATACGAATACCGGTCGTTTGTTTACTCTAATTCATGAATTTGTCCATTTGTTCTTTGGTCAGGATCACTTATTAGATTTAACAGAATCCCCATTGAATCCACTAGAAGTAAAAGTTAACCGAATTACAGCTGAAATATTAGTTCCAAAAGATATCTTCCTATCGAAGTATAATGAACAATTAGGCATTGACGTAAATTTAAATAATTTAGCAAAATACTTTGAAGTGAGCAAACAAGTTGTTGTGCGAAGAATGTATGATTTAAAGTTCATTTCTAAAGTCAAATACCAAGAAACAGTAAAGCAGTTAAAAGAAGAATTTCAATCGACTCAGATACCAAAAAATAAAATAACGGGAAATTATCGAAACACCCTAAAGTATCGTGTTGATCCCAATTTTTATCAATATGTTAGTAATGCGGTAAAAGAACAACGATTGTCTTATACCGAAGCCTTTAGACTCATTGGAGTCGGTTACAAAGGCTATCAGGTATTAGGGGAAAGGAATAAATAGCGATGTATATTTTAGACACAAATATTTTTATTAACTTTTATGATCGCTATTATCGCTTTGCTTATTTTCCAAGTTTTTGGGAAAACCTAATTCCAATTTTAAATTCTCGAGTAATCATACCGAAAGTTGTCATCAATGAGACCACACATAGTACAGAGTTTGTAGCATGGATAAATAGTCACTTCTCTAATAAAATATTAAATCATACTCAATATACGTCGCAGTATACTACTGTCCTACAACATGTCTTATCTTGTGGCTTTTATAAGCCTGAGGCATTGAATTCTGAAAAAGGATGGGCTAATGAAAAGATAGCTGATGCATGGCTCATTGCAATCGCTATGAAGGAGAACTATACAATTGTAACTGAAGAAAATAGAGTGATTAATCTCAATAAAATTAATCCAAGTAAGGCCGCTAAAATCCCCGATGTAAGTGATCAGTTAGGGATTCGATGTATTAATATGAATCAGTTCTTTGAAGAAATACAATTTAAGTTATAAACTTTTTTTCTTAAGTATGTTTGGAAATAATAAGTAAGAGGTTAGGAAAAAACTTTTTAAATTCTGTTCAGGCAAAGCTAGTTAATTCAGAGCGCAGTGGTTGAGTGGTCTCAAACTACGTCTTAATGACTTGTTTGAGACCTACTCAACTGTGCGGGGAAAGACTTGTTTAAGACCTACTCAACTGTGCGGGGGTGGACAGACGAAGCGAAAATCAACTGATTTTCTACTTTTTGCCCACTCCCTATTTGCTTTGTATTGAATTAAATGATAGTTTCTAACGCAACAAATTCAAGTAAGATATGTGATGAAGTCGGGTTTTGCATCCTGAATTAAAAGATAGTTTCTAAGACAACAAATTCAAGTAAGATACGTAATAAAGTCACATTTAGCATCCTTGAATTAAATGATTGTTTCTAAGGCAACAAATTCGCGGTCTTGTGATTCTGACACAGCTAGATTAGTTATATGGCCTTGATAAGTGTTAACGCCTGTTAATATGGTGTGATTGACTTTGGCGGCTCGGACAATCCCTTTGTTGGCGATTTCTTTAGCATAGAATAATGAGGCGTTGGTTAAGGCTATGGTAGCGGTCTGGGGTACGGCTCCAGGAATATTGCTAACGGCGTAGTGCGTTACGCCATATTTAACATAGGTTGGTTCTGAATGAGTGGTTTCATGGGTTGTTGAGAAATTACCGCCTTGATCGACTGCCACATCAATTAAGACAGAACCAGGCTTCATTTGTTGAATGGTACCTTCTTTAACTAGGATGGGGGCACGTCTTCCGGCCACTAAGACGGAACCAATAACTAAGTCTGAATTTACCACCGATTCATGAATATTCGCTTCATTTGATACTAGAGTTTGTACCGGGTATCCTAGGGTATGTTCAATCTTGGCTAGACGTTGTGGATTGAGGTCGATAATCGTCACATTGGCACCTAAGCCGCAGGCTAACTTGGCACTATTAAGACCGACAACGCCACCCCCAATAATCGTCACATTCGCCCGTTTCACACCAGGGACACCGCCTAATAAAATGCCAGGCCCACCATGATTTTTCTCTAAAAGATGAGCGCCAATTTGTACCGCCATACGCCCGGCTACTTCGGACATGGGCTTCAGTAGTGGAAGGGTACCACGGTCAACCATTGTTTCATAAGCGATACTGGTTACTTCGCTGTCTAATAGAGCTTGGGCTAAGTCAGGATCGGCTGCTAAATGTAAATAAGTAAATAGGATTAGTCCTTTGTGGAAGTATGTATATTCTTCTTTCAAAGGCTTTTTTACTTTGATAACCATCTCTGCATCCCAAACTTTAGCGACTTCTTCAACTAAAGTGGCTCCGGCTGCTTGATAAGCTTCATCACTAAATCCAGATGCCAAACCGGCTTGATGTTCAACGATAACTTGGTGACCGTCGTTGATTAATTCTTTAACATTGTCGGGGGTTAATCCCACACGATTTTCATTGATTTCTTGTTCTTTTGGTAAACCAATAATCATGGTCATGACTCCTTCAAAATGATGTTCAAAATGATATGTATTTTTTGATAATTATATCACAAAATCGGATGAAAGGAATATGCTTTAGAAAATTAATGCCTTGCATAAGTTCTAAAAAGGGCGGTCATTATTTTGGGGATAGAAGGATAGGTACTATTTTGTGGCAAGCAGGGGCAACCATTATTTAAGGTAGAAGGGATAGCCATTATTAAGTGTAGAATGGACAGCTAAAAAAATGGACAGCCTATATTAGGGAGGAAAATGGACAGCCTATATTAGGGTGTTGAGTTTATAAATTAACATTCTTAGCGACATCATTTTGGGAATTGTAGGAAACTCATCTTATTTTCATCTTTTTCATAGTAAAAATGCAAAAGACATTTGGTTTTATTGTTTTCATAGAAGCAATTTTTTACTAACATTTATTCACAAAGATTAGTGGATATTTCACAAAGTTAGTATTACGAGAGTGATTGTGACCGACTTTGTTTGTAATTTTCATAAAAAATGTTTTCATCGCGATTACACTGTTTGTTAGTGTTTTTTCAAATCGTTAAGCTGATTATTTTCAAAGCGATTTTACATTATAAAAACGCTTGCAACATAATTTAAACCTAAGCTATAATTCAGTCAATGTACCAAATTTAGAATTTTTATCGATATATTTATTAAACAATATTGAGAGAGGAGGACTCATTATCGTGGTGTTTTTTTAGAGGAAGATATTAAGTAAAAAATGTGATAGACGCATAATTGTATTAGGGATTACAAGCAAGTAATTTAATATTTATTAATAGTGAATAGAGGAGGTGAAGGGGAGTGGAACAACCTTATGAGATTAATCGTTATGCTTTAGAAAAAGCCATCAATCAACGACGTTTAAAAGCTTGTCAGGTTGCAGACCAAGTCGGTATTTCTCGCAATACGATGTCACGTACACTTCAAGGGCATACGATTCCCAGTTTGGAAGTAGTCAATTTAATTAGTCGCTTTCTGAAATTAACAGACCGTGAGATTATTCGCATTTTTCATCCGAAATTTTAAAGGAGGTCATTCGATGAAGATAGAGTGTTTATTGGAAGAATATGAATTGTTGATCCATCATGTTTTGAAAGAGTACCAGATTTATCCAAACCGTCATGACTATGAAGATTTTGCTCAGGAATTACGCCTTCATTTATTTGAGGAATTAAAACGCTTGTTAACATCCCAACACCAAGTAGAAAATATGGAAGCATACTTACGGCACGCAATGCGTTGGCGACTGTTTAAATTGTTACGCCAACAAAAGCGTCATCAATGGGTGCCTGTAGAGGAAACCTTTTTAATGAATCAAACCCAAGAAGATGCTAATTTAGTCTTTAAAGAATTTGTCTTGTCTCTACCCAATACGTTAACACCACGAGAACGGGAATTCTTACAGTATTTGTATGAAGGCTATCATTTAACTCAGTTAGCCGAGATTTATCACCGAGAATATCGTACCATTCGTCGTTGGCGCGATCGGTTGATTGAAAAGTTGAAGCGCGAAGATTGACAATGTGATAAATGAAAAGTTGAAGCGAGAAGAGTGATTGTGTGATAAATGAAAAGTTGAAGCGAGAAGTTTAGCTTGGTGAAAATGAAAAGTCTAGGTTCGATGAGCTACTAATTGAAATTAAAAATTGAAGGACTGTGTGATATATGAAAAGTTCAGGTCTGATGAGCGACAAAGTGAAATATAAACGTTAGAGCAGAAGATTGATTAATCGATGACAGAAAGGTGTGCACAAAAGGGTTCAGGGACTCATCGACCTGTTAGAGCGTAGGGGTATTATAGTTAACATTGAGGAGGTTGGGTTACTTTTACTTGGTTCTGTGGACCTGTTAAAACTTTGTCATTTCAATATTCACTAGTCAATAAATCATCATTGATGTGTATTTTTGTCCGAAAAATGCGCTTTCGGGGTACTTATTAGGTGTAGCGTCCGGAACTACAACAAAATTTTAAGGAGGTTGCCCCTATGGCAAAGACATTTAAAAGTGGAAAATTATCAATGAAACTAGTAGGTGAGGATAAAAAAGCAGTACGCACAATGAATTTTAATAATTTGATGAATGATGCCCCAGAGGCAGAGATTATAAAAGTTCGTAGTGCAATTGAAACATTAGTAGATGAACCGTTTAATAAAACCAGCGTAACTGAAAATTACGAAATTGACTAGGAGGAATTAAATTATGGCAGAAGTAACAACAACAAATTTAGAATTACAAATTAAAAATGCTGCAGGGAAAGCAAAAGTAGTACGTGTTCCGGAACCAAGTTTAGGTTTGGACCGTGTGACAACTGAAAAAGCTGCTCAAGATTTAATCGAAGCCAATATCTTTGTAGATGACTCAGGAGATCCTTATGTAACCAATGTCGGCGCTCGTTATGTTAAACGTACTGTAGATGAAATCTACAATGTGGAAAACGAACCGGCAGTTTAAGGGTAAGTAAAGGAAGGAGGAATTGAAATGAGTCTGATTGAATTAGGTGCTTTAGCTAGTGCATTAGTCGCCGTCATTACCTTAATTACGAAACTCTACAATTTAATCGCAGCCATTCAACAATTAATTGGTCGCTTAGACTTTTTGCAGTCTGAGATTAATCATCATCATTTAATTCAAAAGCAATTAATTAAACTGTACGATCATCATGAGCAACGCTTGAATCGAGTAGAACAAATTCAGAAAAGAGGTAATCAGGATGCAGCTTAGTAATCAATCTTATGATTTTTTAAAGTGGGTAGCATTGGTCTTTTTACCAGCATTTTCAGTATTAATCGGGGGATTAGGTCCGATATTTAATTGGTCAATGACCGAAAAGTGGGTAACACTGGTTAATTTATTAGCAGTATTTTTAGGTAGTTTATTACAGTTATCATCTAATAATTATCACAATCAAGGAGGGGGACATTATGCCGTCCAAACAAACTTTGCTTAATGAATTACAACAATATATTGGGATGGTTCAACATTCTTCTAAACATCAAGCGATGGTTGACGCTTATAACCGAGTCGAACCTTTACCAGTAGGCTATCGGGTCAAATATAGTGATGACTGGTGTGATTTGTTCGTAACATTTATTGCTGATAAAATTGGTTTGTCCAGTCAAATTGGACGTGAGTGTGGCGTTAACCGTCATCGTGAAATAATGCGCCAGAAAGGCATTTGGTTAGGAAAAGTAAGTCCACAAGTGGGAGATATTATCTTTTTTGATTGGGATGGCAATGGTTTTTGTGATCATATAGGATTTGTCATTCAAGTAGGTAATGATTTTGTGATTACAATTGAGGGAAATTCGTTGCGCCAAGTCCGTAAGGTTTCTTATCATAAACAAGATTGGCGGATTGCTGGTTACGCTAGACCCGTTTATCAAGAAGCAACGGTCAAAGCACCAGGAAAATCAGTTTCAGAGCTAGCATTGGAAGTTATCCGAGGGTTATGGGGGAATGGCGGTGAACGTGTTAGACGCCTTACCCAAGCAGGGTACGATGCGGTGGTAGTCCAAAAACTGGTGAATCAAAAACTTTTAGGGTTAAAGAATTGAATAGTAACGAAAGGATCGCTGTACCAAGTTGGTAATGGCGATTTTTTTGGTTTTAATAATTCAGTGATACTTTTAATGAGATAGTATATAAGCTATATTGGATAGTCAACCCTAATATCAGTATTAAATTAAAAATAAATAATAGAGAAAAGACGTATTAATACAATTAGAAAAAGCATAAGAGAATTAGAAGAATAATAGTGAATGCCCCGAAAACATGTATGGAACATTCACTATATATGCAGATTGTTTAAATATTGTCCAACATTTTAATTTTAAAAATTATTAAGTAGATAAATTATTTGTATTTTAAAAAAACCCAATTAAAAGTTAATATACGTTGCTTAAAATTTAGATAGGTCAGTAGAACTATCATTTTAGCTATTTTAGGAACTTGCAAATCAACAATATTTATTAATTGCTGAAGTGATCATGTTACTTACGTTATTCACAATTACAAGGTCTTCATCAGTTACATTGGTTAATGGAGAACGTACACCACCGAGTTGAAGTCCATCTTTTTCTAGGACTTTTTTCATAATGGCATATATATTGGCTTTAGCCTTCACCATTTCAAAGATAATATTTGTAATCTCAAATTGAATTTCAGTAGCTAACGATATATTACTGTTCTGTATCGCTTTATCTGCTGCTAAAAACAGTTCTGGCATAACACCATAAGTACCTCCTATTCCACCATCTGCACCCATAATTCTGCCACCTACGAATTGTTCATCAGGCCCATTGAAGACTATTATATCTTTCTTAGAATTTAGTTTCCAAGTAAGAATATCCTGAACTGGCATTGAAGAATTTTTAACTCCGATAACATTCTCATTTTCTAACATTTTATTCAATAAATTTGATGTTAAGGCATAACCTGTTGTTTGAGGTATATTATAAATGATGAAATCAATTTTAGCAGCTTGAATCATTTCAGTCCAATACTCTTCAATAGAATATTCAGGTAAAGTGAAATATATTGGCGGAATTGCGGCTAAGGCATCAACTCCTAAATTAGCAGCATGTTTAGCTAATTCTATACTATCTCTGGTAGACGGAGCGGCAACATGTGCTATAATTGTCATCTTATTTCCAACCACTTCCATTACATTTTCAAGAATGACCTTTCTTTCCTCTATATTTTGATAAATGCATTCACCTGAGGACCCCCCTACATACAAACCTTTAACACCTTTATCTAAATAATACTGCGCTAATTTTTGTGTTCTTTCGGGACTAATATCGCCATTGTCGTCATAGCAAGCATAAAATGCTGGAATAATACCTTTGTATTTTTCTAAATTTTTCATTATTATCTCCTTTTATTTAATAACATTAATAAACTTTTTTGTGATTTCAAGTGGTCTTGTTATTGCTCCACCTACTACCGCAGTGTAAACTCCTTGGTTAAAAGCCATCTCCAAATCTTTAGGAGTATGAATTCGTCCCTCTGCGACAATTGGTGTACGAGTATTTTCAACTAATTCTTTCATCAATTGAAAATCTGGTCCATTTTTCTTATCAGAAGTTCCAGTAGTATAGCCACTCATAGTTGTTCCTATTAAATCAAAACCTATTTTTTCAGCATTTAAACCTTCTTCTAAAGTTGAAATGTCTGCCATAAGAAGTTGATTAGGGTATTTTTCTTTAATATTTTTTACAAAATTATTGATTGAACCGTCAGCTCTTTTTGAAAAAGTAGCATCCATTGCAATGATATCACATTTTGCTTCAACCAATGCATCTATTTCGGCCATAGTAACTGTTATGTATGGTTCATAATTTGGGTATTCTTTTTTTATTAAGCCTATAACAGGTACATTTAATTCTTCCTTAATTTGCTTTATGTCTTTTATTCCTTCTGTCCTAATAGCGATTGCACCTGCTTCTAATGCTGCTTTTGCCATAAGAACCATGATCCCACCTTCTTCACGATATAATGGTTCTCCCGGTAAAGCTTGACAAGAAACAATTAAACCACCTTTTAATGATTCAATGATATTCATAATACATCCTTTCTATTTTACAAATTATTTTCTGTTTTAAAATAATATAATGCACCCAGTAATCCAGCTTCATTACCTAATTTTGCGGGAATAATTTCACTTTGAATAAAATGATTATGCACTGAAATATTAGACATTTCAGCAACAACATCCGGTATTATCAGTTTGTCTTGAGCTAATATTCCACCTCCAAGAATGATTAAATCAGGATTTAATAAATATTGAATTATTAATAATCCTTGAGCTAAATTTTTAATGAATTTATCATATATTTTTCTTATTGCTGGGTTGCCTGAAATTAATAATTTGAAGAATTCTTCTCCATTAATATCACGCCGTAATGCAATAGTGGCATTTTCTGTTAAAAAACTTGCTGATGCTATGTCTTGAAAATAATGTCCGTCAATAGGTAAATATCCGATTTCTCCCGCTGTATAAGAATGACCTTGATATAATTTGCCATTGATCATTATAGCAGCACCTATCCCTGTTCCTAATGTAAGACAAACCAAATTATTTTTATTATCATCTTGATGGTATTTCCAGTACTCTCCAAGTAGAGCGGCGTTCACATCATTCAGTATTGTGCAAGGAATATTCAATTCGTTCTCAATTATTTTCTTGAATTGCGTTCCTTGATATTTTGGTATTGTATAACCAGCGTATTCTATTACACCTGAATCAGGATTTACCACACCAGCTGAAGCTATTGCGATTCCAGATATTGTCGGATGCTCTTGAATAACTTTCTTACAAATCGAGGTAACTTGTTTTAAAATATGATTGTCATTAATTGAGACTTCTGTTTTTACCTTTTTTATTGGTTCATAAGTATCACCACTGATTGAAAAAATTCCATATTTTATAAATGTTCCACCAATATCAATGCAAAGTACCTTAATAATAATCAACCTCCTTTGTTGTTTACGTTTTCATTTTATCACTAGAAATTATATTATCAATAATGCCATTTTTGGAAAAAAAGAAGTAAATTATTTTGTTTTCAATTGAAAAACATTGATAAATCAATATTTTTTAATAAAAAATTAGCTTTAGAGTTAGGTAATTAAATACAGAAATAGTCTGTTTTTTACCAAAAGCCATAAAATATTATTATTAAACCTAAAAATATTACAACACACAGCCAGATAAATCGTTTACACTTAAGTTAATGGTAGCGCAACCAATATATGGAGGTGGATGAGTGATGGAAATAACACATATAAATAATAATAAAAAAAGGGGAATGGGAAATTTAAAAAAGAAACTGAAAAAAAATTGGCCATTTTTAGTGATGTTGATGATTCCGTTGATATTCCTGTTGGTATTTAGTTATGGTCCAATGTATGGGGTATCAATTGCTTTTAAACGTTATTCACCTGGTCTGGGTATATGGGATAGTCCATGGAATCAATTTGGACACTTTAAACGTATGATGAAAGATACTTTATTTATTCGAGCTTTAAAAAATACATTAAATATTAGTTTTTTAAAACTTTTAATAGGATTTCCAGCTCCTATAATTCTTGCTCTGGCACTGAATGAAATAAGATTTCAAAAATTTAAAAAACTTGCACAAACTATTTCATACTTACCTTATTTTTTATCTTGGGTAATTGCTGCAGCGATGTTAATAGAAATTCTTTCTCCTGATAGAGGATTAATTAATTCAGTATTAAAAATGTTTGGAATGAATCCAGTTCATTTCTTAGCCAATAAAAATACATTTATACCAGTATTAATAATATCAGAAATATGGAAAAGTATCGGGTATGAGTCAATCATTTATTTAGCAGCTATTACTGGGGTTGATTTATCGATTTACGAAGCTGCTGAGTTGGATGGAGCATCGAGACTTCAGAAAATGTGGCATGTCACGATACCAAGTATTATGCCTATAATACTTGTTATGTTAATTTTAAGATTAGGTCAGGTATTGAATGCTGGATTTGATCAGGTTTTAAACCTATATAATCCATCAGTTTATGCCGTTGCAGATATTATTGATACATATGTTTATCGAATAGGTTTAGAAAATTTTAGTTTCGACTATTCAACCGCTGTTGGGTTAGTTAAAAATTTAGTTGGGTTAGTTTTAATTTTAACCTCGAACTTGATTGTTAAAAAAACGACTGGCCAAAATGTAATATAGAAAGGAGTATAAAGAATGAAGAAGAAAACAAATCTGTTTGATTGGATAATAATTATTCTTATTTCCTTTTTCTGTTTGACAATTTTGTATCCTGTTTGGAATCAAATCGTCTTATCTTTTAGTTCAGCTTCAGAAATGAGAACTTTACAAATTTCGATGTGGCCTGAAAAATGGTCTCTGGAAGCTTATAAATTTATTTTTGGATTTGGAAATATTGGTAGAGCTTATTTCAATACGATATTGAGAACTATTGTTGGAACATTGATGATTGTATCAGTCACTGTATTGGCAGCCTATCCACTTTCAAGGAAAGATTTACCTTTTAGAGGATTTTTTATTACAATTTTTGTTATCGCAATGTTTGTATCAGGTGGAATGATTCCATCATATTTATTAGTTAAAAACTTAGGCCTATTAAACTCTGTATGGGCATTGGTTTTACCTAATGCATTAAACGTAACCTATGTTATAATTGTCAGAAACTTCTTTTTAAGTATTAGTCCTTCAATTGAGGAATCTGCAATTATGGATGGTGCTTCACCTTTTCAAATTCTATTAAAAATAATTTTACCATTATCTAAACCGATTATTGTGACTATAGCATTATGGGCTGCAGTTTATCATTGGAACGAGTGGTTTATGGCTCAAATTTATATTCAAGATCAAAATCTTGATGTTCTACAAACAGTTGTGAGAAAAATGTTGATGAACGTTGATGCTTCAAGAATGGACACACAAATTGCATCAACTGGTGCAAATGCATCTGAATTATTGTTAGCGAATGTACGGGCAGCAACCGTTGTAGTATCAATAGGACCGATTGTTCTATTGTATCCATTCGCACAAAAATATTTTATTCAAGGTTTACAATTAGGTGCTGTAAAAGGATAATTTTAGGAGGAAAATAATATGAATAAAAAGTTTAGAAAGACGGCAGTCAATTTAGTTGTTAGTTCAATTTTAAGTACTCAACTATTACCTGGTATAGGTATTAGTGCTCAAGAGTTACCTGAACCTGGTGATTTTAAAGATGTTGTTAATTTAAAATTGTCTGGTTCATTTACTAAGGGAGAAGTACAAGATGACAATTGGGTTCAAAAAAGACTAGAAGAACAATTTAATGTTCAAATTGAAAATACTAAAATAAACACATGGGATGCAAATGAAGTTTCTATCATGATAGCTTCTGGAGAATTGCCAGATACATTTTCATTCACAACCGGTGGGATGACACCAAAAGAATTGTATTATCAGGGGTTAACCCGTTCAATTCCACGTGAAATGATAGAAAAGTATGCACCAAATTATGCAAAAATGTTAAATGAAACCAATAATGGTATTGGATGGAAAATGACTCAATCCCCAGATAATGAAAATGAACATATTGCATTAATTGGATTACAATCACATGCTCAATCATTGTTATGGGCTCCAACATTAAGGTTAGATTGGATGGAAAAATTGGGATTAGACATACCAGAAGACATCCAGCCTATTGGAGATGAAGATGGTTTCGAGAGAATCTATTTTTCACACCATTCATATACATTAGATGAGTTAGAAGAAATATTAACAGCTTTCGTTACTCAAGATCCAGATGGTAATGGGCAAGACGATACTTATGGTATCTTACCAGCAAATGACAGCATGAACTGGGCAACGACATTGTTAGGTTCTTACGGTGTTGCTGCTAGTTATAACTTAGAAGTAGATGGCAAAGTTCAAGATACAATGATATCAGAGCCATATAAACAATTTTTAAGTCGTATGGTAGATTGGTATAAAAAAGGATTGATTGATCCTGAATGGACAACGTTACCGGAGAAAACCACATGGGAAAAATATCAAACCGGTAAAGTTGGATATGTGATTGCACAGAAAACTTATTTAGCTCAAGAAGCTTGGACAAAAGGAAGAGCTCCTCAAAATATTCTTGATGCTGATCCGAATGCAAAACTTTTAGCACTTTTACCTGAAACAGGTGATGAAGGACAATCTGGTCAACAGGCATTTACTCCTGTTACAGCATTACAAGATACAATGCAAATTAGTAAAAATGTAACTGATGAGCAATTGGCTCGATACTTACAAATTTACGACTTTATGACTTTTAACCCTGAAGGAGTTTGGACAACCTATGGTATTCCAGGGGAGCATTCAGATTATGTAGGAGAAGAAGGTAAATCTACGCTTGTTGTTAGAGATGAGTATCCATTAGAAGAAAAAGAAATGGGATTCTGGGCATATAACCATCGCTCATATCCAGGCGTTCGCTACTATTGGTTAACTGCTGAGAAAACATTAGAATTAAATGATATGTTCTTTGGCAAACCTGAAAATATTGAAAAATATTTTATTAGACCATACAAATGGGATTTATTTGATGAAACTGGCCTGTCAGATCTTGAAGCCATTTATAATGCAAATCTGCAAACTATTGAAAATGAATTCAGAATGAATGTTATTTCCGGTGCGGTTGACTTAGAAAGCGAATGGGATGCATATGTTGAAACTTGGTTATCAAGCGGTGGACAAGAAATTCTAGATGAACTAGAAAAAGCCCCATTAGTGAGTGATTTGCTAGCGGAATAGAATAAAGAGTGTTAGTGGGAGTGTAATTTATTGCGCTCCCCAGTTTTTTAAGGAGTGAAACTAATGAGGGAAATCAATAATAAATTGATAGAAATAATAAATAATATCTATGACTTAATAGTTTTAAATCTTTATTGGATACTTGGTTTTGTTTTAGGACTTGGAATATTTGGTTTCATTCCTTCAACAATTGCAGTAACAAATCTTTTGAGAGATCGTCATTTAAAAAAAGATTCATCAAATTCATTTTTTAATTATTGGAAATATTATAAACAGAACTTTATAAAAAATAATCTTTATGGTTTATTTTTATTAGGTTGTATTTATTTAGGATTTTTATATATTCAAACGCTTGATAATCTTGATAATGTCATAAAAGGTCCGTATATTTGGTTGACTTATGGAATATTTATATTTTTCATAATTTTAAATTTATATATATTAATCGTTTATATTCATTTTGATTTTTCTTTTAAAATGATTTTAAAACATAGTTTAGTGTTTATGATTACTTGTCCGATTCATACTTTATTATTGATATTTATGATTTTAATTTCAAGTTGGACAGTAGTTAGGTTTCCATTATATTTCCCTTTTATTCAAGTTTCTCTTTTTTTATTTTTGATTTCTAAAATAATATTTCATGCAATAAATGTCGTTACACAAGTACAAAATAAGAGGTGGATAAATAAATGATTAAAAATAAACCGAAAATAATTTTTGAGAGTGGTAAACATGGTCAAAAAAATAAAACTGAGGATGTATACTGTTATCGTATTCCAGCTTTGTTAACAACATTGTCTGGCACGGTTATAGCAGGTGCAGACCAGAGGTATGATCATCATTTTGATTGGGGAAACATAGATATGGTGATTAAAAGAAGTGAGGATGAAGGGGAAACCTGGAGTGAAATTATAAAAATATGTGATTTACCCACAAATCCTAACAGTACACATCCAGATTATGGTTCGGCTTTTAATATTGATATGTGCTTGGTACAAGATCCTAAAACACAAAGAATCTTTTCGATATTTGATATGTTTACAGAACAACGTGGTTGCTTTGGTATTTTTGAAGATAATTTTGAAAAAGCCTACCAAGAGATTAACGGAAAAGATTATCTAATTGTTTATGAAAATAATGAAGAGTCAAAAGTTTTTGGGACCATTCGAGAGAATGGAATCATTTATGATAATGAGGGGAATGTAACAGCTTACCGTGTTATAACAGAATCAAAACAAGCACCTTATAATAACTTAGGTAATCTCTATAATTCGGAGGAATTAATAGGTAATGTATATTTTAGAGATCCTATGAATCCTTTAAGAATTGCAAAAAATATGTTCGTTTGGCTATCTTATAGTGATGATGATGGTAAAACTTGGTCTTGCCCTGAAGATATTACGCCACAGATTAAATTACCTTGGATGGTTTTCTACGGTGTCGGACCAGGAAATGGAATAGCACTACATACAGGTGAAAAAAAAGGTAGATTAATCATTCCAATGTATTCAACCAATTCTTTAACAACGCTAGATGGTAGTCAAACTAGTCGAGTTATATATTCTGATGATCATGGTAAAACTTGGAATAGTGGACTTTCAGTAAATGATAATCGATATGTCCCAGAGTTATCAACTACCATCGATTCTAAAACCTTTGATAATAGACTATTACAGAATACGGAAGCGGTAGCTGTGCAATTAAATAATGGACAAGTAAAATTGTTTATGAGAAATTTGACCGGAAATGTTCAAGTGGCTACAAGTTTTGATGGTGGTGAAACATGGCATGAAGAAATAAGCTCTATTAAAGAAATTGTAGATGTTTATGTACAATTATCTGCTATTCATACCATTCAGGATGGAAAAGAATATGTTTTACTTACTAATGCCACTGGTCCGGAGAGAAATAATGGGCACGTTCATATTTTAGAAGTAACAGAAGAAGGAAATCTAAAATGGTTAAATAAAATTTTAATACAAGAAGGTAAATTTGCATATAATTCAATGCAGATGTTAAATGATAAAACATTTGGTGTGCTTTATGAATACTCAAGCCAAGAATATAATGAATATTGTTTGTTATTTAATAAATTTAATTGGAGTGAATTAGAAATATTACTGGATGAACAGACTAAAAATTAATAATTCAAGACGAATTTATTATTATAAAAATAGTTTGATTTAAGTTCAAATATGAAGAGTATAATAAACTTTTTTGTTAATGAAGTTTTATTGAAACTTTAGGTAACGATTAAGACGACAGATATACTAGAAATTGAAATGAGTAGAGTTTTGGATTATGATAATATTATATATTTAAGCCTTTTCATTTTTTGATCATTAAAGTCAATTAATGATTACTAAGTAATTAAAATAGATTTGTAAAAATTATATTTTTAAACTTTGAAATATTTTGCTTAAACAATAAGTTCGAATGATTGAACAATTTTTCAACCTATAAATAGCAGTGACAGTCATTGTTTTTTGAAAGTATATGTCCGTTTTTTTATTTAAATAATCAAGTGTGATTAGAATTTTTAGCTAAGATTAATTGCGATTTAATTTGAAAAATGTGTATGAATACTATAAATAATGGTTAATATATATAAAATATAGACACAAGTTAAGCATAGCTATTTAAGTTTACATTATATTATGTAGTTGACTAAAAATTATTACAAAAAAACTTAACAAATATGATTATTTTAAGGTTGAATTCTTCAGAATACATTAACTTATAATAAATAGTATTAGAGGTGTTCATTGTGTATAAGTGTATTGTAGTAGAGGACGAAAAAAATATTAGACAAAGACTAGTTTCTCATTTTCCATGGGAGGAATTTCAAGTAGAAATTGTTGGTGAAGCAGAAAATGGAATTGAAGCTATCAAGTTGATTGAAAAATATCATCCACATTTAATTTTTACAGATATAAAAATGCCTGAAATGGATGGATTGGAATTAGCTAAGGAAATTCATCTTCGTTTTCCAAATATCACTACTATACTAGTGAGTGCATATAATGAATTTACCTATGCCCAGAAAGCTATAGAATATAATGTAAAGGGATATTTGCTAAAACCAATATTAAAAAAAGAATTTATACAACTTATGACTAAAATTTATTCATACTTACAAAAAACGGATCCATTAATAGAAAATAAAGATTTAGAAGATAAAACTATTGGCACAAAAAATACAGAGAATACACAATCCAAAGATTTAAATCAATACATTTATTTCGCTAAAAATTATGTTAATGAACATTACGCTAAACCAATCTCTTTAAAGCATATTTGTTCTGAACTGTATATTAGTGAATCGTATTTTAGCAGTCTTTTTAGCCAAGAGACAGGAGTTGGCTTTGCTAATTATGTGAATGAAGTTAGAATTGAAAAATCCAAAGAACTTCTTAAGTATTCAAATGATAGTTTAAAAATAATAGCATTAAAAGTAGGTTTTTCAAGTCCATCTTATTTTAATAAGGTCTTTAAATCAATAACGGGAATGAGTCCATTAGAATTTAAAAAAAGTGGGAATAGTGATGAATATATTTAATAAAAATTTAAAAAGTTATTTGACATTATTATCAGTTTTTTTGTGTTTGTTAATTTCAGGAGTAACAATTTATTCATTCATACAAAATTTCAATGAATATTACAAACAACAGCAACATAATGTAGGATTAGCATATTTACAAAATAATTCATCGCATGTACAGAGGAAATTGGATAGAGCCATGACATTACTTAAAACCACATCATCAAGCTCAAGTATCCATGAATCGATAAATTCTTTATCAGAAAAGAACAACTCTGGAATTCAGGATTATTTGGCAAGCAAAAAGATTCTTGAAAATTTGTTATTAGTTCAATCTAAAAATACAATAATTGACGATGTTATAATATTTTCTGATGTTGGACAATTTTCAGCTAGAGGGAATTCATTTTCTGAAAAATTTAGATATTCAAATTTACCTAATCAAAGGGAAATATCCCACTTAATGACTGCAGAACAATTTATTAATGAGTTAAATTTTAGAGGAGTACAAAAATTTAACTTTAAAATAGATAATTATACAGGACTAAAGAATAAACTACTTCTCGCTACAAATATGTTTGATCAAAATAATCAATTTATCGGATTGTTAATCATTACGTTAAACCCCAAAAACTTAGAAGAAACACTTTTGAATAGTGAAAGAGTAAATATTAAAGTTGATAACAAAGAAGTTTTTACCGGAACGAATTATGATAATACAAATCCTGAGTTAATCGTTACTCACCAGGTATTTCCATATAATGTATTTTTATCTTATAAACATCAAGATCTATTAGCTTTATTTAGTTTAAAACAGAAATTATTTATTTTCTTAATTATTTTCTTAGTTTTTAGTATTACTTATATGATAGTTATTAGAATATCATTTCGTTTTCTGGAACCACTAGACGCATTAGTTGAATGGATAAAGGCATATATCACCGATGGAAAAGATTTAAACAAATTATATATTAATAATAAATATAGTTTAAGAGAAAGAATTTTTGCTTTTTTAATCATTGCAACTTTGGTACCTTCATTATTGATTTCACTTACTTTTTATTATCAAGCTAGTTACTACATTTTAGAAGTTGAAAAGCAAAGTGAAATAGAAAGAATAGAAGAAAGAAGTAAACTAATTAATGATGAAATTATACGTTTAAAGAATACTTTATCTGTTTTAGTAGCTAACCAGTATTTTAATAATTATAGAAGGAATGAGAATTATTTACAAATTCAAGATGATGTTAACAAGTTTGATGAACTTGAAGGAGTGATGATTAGTATCATTGATAATAGTGGAAAATTATTAATGTCCACACGCAATCAGAACAAAATTGAAATAACAATCGATAATTTTCTACAGGAAAAGGAGCGTTCAAGATATTTAATCGGAACCATTAATTATGATAATAAGCGGATGTTTTCACTAATCCTACCGCTTCAACTATCAAAATACCAAAATAAAAATTTAGAATATATGGTATTGTCGGTTGACCAACATTTTTTTAATAAAGTACCTTTGGTTGATAATATTATTAAGGAATCTCTACTTTTTGGTAGAGAAAAATGGTACATTACAAACGAAAATGAAAGTGAAAGTAAAACCTATTATTCAAAATTAACAGAGAGTAACATTCATTATGAAGTGGATTATTCAGATGAAATATTTAAAAAGAATCTATCAAATCTATTTTGGAGAAATTCATATTTATATATCATAATGATTTTATTATTACTAGTTGTGTCTTATCTAATTTCTAATCGGCTAATGATACCATTTGAAAAAATTATCAAAGAACAAGCAAAGTTTCCAAACTACAATTTAAAATTGATTAGTAATATTCAAATTGATGAAGTTGAAATTCTAAAAAACAAGTTCTTGGAAAGAATACAGGAAATCAATGAACTATCTGACGCAAAATTGGAAGTAGAGAAAAAAGTCATTGAAACGCAATTTGAAAAAAAAGAAATTCAATTACTTGCAATTCAAAATCAAGTCAATCCTCATTTTTTATATAATACACTTGAAAATTTAATCTATTTAGTTGAATCGGGTGAAAATGAAAAAGCAGTCAATATGATTGTATCGCTTTCTAGATTTTTCCAATTTATTACCAATCGTTCGAATTACATTATTACGTTGGAAGAAGAAATAAACTTTTCAAAACATTATATAGAAATAATGAAAGTCAGATTTGATAATTTTGAAGTAAAATGGAATGTAAAAGTTAATAATACTCAATTGCCTATACTAAAAATGTTATTGCAGCCAATTATTGAAAATAGTATTCATCATGGTGTAAAGAACTCAAACCATTTTATAAACATCGAAATAATAATAATTGAATCAGCACAGTATTTATTGATTGAAATTAAAGATAACGCAGATGGAATTGAAAAAGAAAAGTTAAAAAAATTACAAGAAGGATTAAAAAATTCAGAGTATAATCGTTCGGGTATTTATAATGTTAATGACCGTTTGAGCCTTTATTATCAAAACAATTACCATTTAGATATTAAAAGTAAAAAAGGCCAAGGAACAGTTGTTACTATAAAAATTAATAACAAAGGAGTATATAATGTTAATCCCTAATTATTTTGAAAATCATGAAATAACTGAGATTAATCAATTGAATGATCGTAATTATTTCATCCCTTTTAGTAGACATGATTCATTTATGGATAATCTTAACAGACGGAAATCTAGTTTTTATACTGATCTCTGTGGCACCTGGAATTTTCAGTATATTGAAAATGTAAGAACACTAGAAATTCCTCTTTGGCTAAAAAAATACCATAACCGTATTACTAGCACAACTAACGTACCGAGTGTTTGGCAATTAGAAGGGTATGACCAAATACAATACACAAATGTTGAATATCCAATTCCTTATAACCCTCCTTACGTGCCGTATGATTTACCAGGAGCTATATATCATAAAGAGTTCTTTGTTACTACTGATGATACAAAAGATTATCATCTAAATTTTGAAGGTGTTGATAATGCTTTTTATGTTTGGGTTAATGATGAATTTGTTGGATATAGTACTATCTCTCATAGTAATACAGAATTTGATATTACTAATCTGTTGAATGACGGAAAAAATGATATATCTGTCCTTGTTTTAAAATGGAGCACGAGTACTTACTTTGAGGATCAAGACAAATTTAGATTTAACGGTATTTTTAGAGACGTTTATTTATTGGCTCGTGATAAGAATAGAATTAATAGTTTTATAGTTAAAACGAATCTAAGCAATCAATATCAAAATGCCAATATTGATGTTGAAATTCAAACGAGTGAAAATTTTAGTTCTGGTACTTATCAATTATTAGACGAGAAGAATGAAGTTATTGCAGAAGATGATTTTTCTGAAAACTTTAATATTGAACTTTCAAATCCAAAATTATGGACACCGGAGACGCCTTTTTTATATAAATTAGTATTAAAAACAGATAAAGAAGTTATCGTTCAAATGGTTGGGATTAGAGAAGTTAGAATTGATGGAGTAGAATTATTATTGAATGGTACTCCAATAGTTCTTCAAGGAGTAAATCATCATGATACACATCCAGAAACAGGGCCGGTAGTTTCAATTGAAAATCAAAAAAATGACTTATCTCTGATGAAATTATACAATTTTAATGCAATCCGTACAGCTCATTATCCAAAGTCTCCAGAGTTTTACGAATTGTGTGATAAAATGGGTTTTCTTGTGATGAGTGAAGCAGACATGGAATGTCATGGGGTTGTTGAGCTTGTTGGTCTAGGTGGGTATGATAATTACCCAATGCTTGTAAATGATCCTACCTATACGAATATTTTTGTTCGTCGCATGGAAGCTAGTATGATTCCCTTTATCAATTTCTGTTCGATCTTCATGTGGTCAGGTGGAAATGAATCTAGTTATGGATTAAATTTTGAAAAAGCAGCAAAAAGAGCAAGGGAAATAGATTCGGATAGACCACTTCATTTTGAAGGATACTGGCATCGCGATCGGAGTAGAAAAAATGATTTGTCTTATGTAGATGTTTACTCACGGATGTACGCATCATTAGAAGAAATGGATCAATTATATTTTAACAAAGATAATCCGATTGACCGCCCATTTATGCTTTGCGAATATTGTCATGCAATGGGGAATGGCCCAGGCGATTTGAATGATTATTATGAGTATTTCAAGGATAAAAAGGCCTTTATTGGAGCTTTTGTTTGGGAATGGGCAGATCATGCGGTTAATATTAATCGACAATCACCAGAAGAAGAAGCAATATATAGGTATGGTGGAGATTTTAATGAATATCCACATTTTGGTAATTTTTGTATGGATGGTCTTGTATACCCAGATCGACGTCCACATACAGCAGTAATTGAATATCAGCAAATTTATCGTCCAATAAGAATTATTGAACATAGTTTAAGTAAAGCACAGGTAACTTTTGAAAATCAACTATTTTTTGTTGATGCCAGTGAGTTATATTTTATGAATATCTCAATTTACGATAAAAAAGGGAATAAAATTGTAGATAATGAAATACCTTTACCATCAATGAAACCGAAACAATTCGTTAATTTTAATTATAAAGAGTTTGTTAATTTATATGATGATGTACAGAGTATTGTATTCTCTTATTTAAGAGTTGAGGATAGAAAAAAAGTTGGATTTGATCAAGTATTTCTATCGGAAATTGAAAGTGACATTGAACCAGTAAAAGTCATCACTAACCAAAACATCAAAATTGAAGAAACTAAATCGTCATTTATCCTTTCACAAGAAGATAAAATGGTAAAAATTAGTAAGAAGAATGGATTGATTAGTGAGGTTATTGTTAACAACAATGAATTACTAGCTTCAGAAAGTTACTGGTCGGTGTGGAGAGCACCAACTGATAATGATCGGAAGATTAAATTGGATTGGCAAGCAGCTAATTATCATGATACTCAAGTAAGAATGGTTGAATATAAATTAGAGAAAAAAGAAAAGGGTATTAGCATTACTTTTTCAGGAACAATGAACTCCGTTTCAAGACAGAACTTTTTAAAATTAGATGTTGAATGGATAATAACTTCTGATTTTGTTTTTTCATTAAATGTAAATATTGAAAAAAATCCTTTATTCCCATATTTGCCGAGATTTGGTATGGTAATACCAGTAGTAAAGTCAATTGATCAATATGAATATCTTGGTTATGGACCTTATGAAAATTATCAAGATAAAAATAATTTAAGTTATTATGCATCTTTCAAGGGGAAAATATCAGATTTATATGAACCTTATGTTACACCGCAAGAAAATGGTGCACATCGAGTAAAAAGTGTTGAAGTATTTAGTGGCCTCAATCGAGAAAGAATTAAAGTATCTTCAAAAAATCTTATATCATTTAATTATTCACAGTATTCTGTACAGCAACTTACAGAAATAATGCATCGAGATTTATTAAAGGTTGAGGACAAAAATTATTTACACCTTGATTATGCCCAAAGTGGATTAGGAAGTAATTCATGTGGTCCCGAATTAATTGAAAAATATCGTTTAAACGAGGAGCATTTTACGTTTGAACTTAACTTTAAATTTTCATAAACACGAAATTTATAAATAGTATCTGGTTGGATATGTGAAAAACAAATAATATGATTGATTTTTAAAAAATGATGAGATATAGCACTTGGATTTGAACTGACCCCCTAAAGTTGGACCAAGAA